>DASXQN010000140.1:0-11751 GCA_036507155.1 Anaerolineales bacterium | reverse complement strand
TTGAGCATCTTGCCGCCTTCGCCGATGACGATGCCCTTCTGCGAATCGCGTTCGACGAAAAGCGTCGCGGCAATGTAGGCCATGCCGTTCTCGCGCTCGGTGAATTCGTCGATGCGCACCGCGATCCCGTGCGGCACCTCTTCACGCAGCTTCAAGAGCGCGGCCTCGCGGATCAGATCCGCGGCGATGTCGCGCTCGAACGAGTCGGTGACCTGGTCTTCGGGATACTCGGCGGCCCGCGACGGCAGCGCCTGGGTGAGCGCGCCGATCAGGTCTTCCAGCCCCGTCCCGCGCGCGGCGGACACTTTCAGCACCGGGGCGCCGTCCAGCAGAAGGGCGTGACTCGCAACTTGCGCCTCGAGAGCGTCGGCGGTCAGCAGGTCGATCTTGTTCAGGACCAGGAAACGAGCGGCGCGACGCGGGCTGTGTTTGAGAAGTTCAGCGATCTGCACGTCTTCCTCGGATGGCTGCTCGGAGGCGTCCACCAGGAACAGGATCACGTCCACATCCTTCAGCGCGGCCTCGGCTTCCTGATTGAGAAACTCGCCCAGCTTGTGACGCGCGTTGTGAATGCCGGGCGTGTCCACCAGGATGAGCTGCGCGGATGGCGTCGTCAGGATGCCGAGCTGGCGGCGGCGCGTAGTCTGCGGCTTGTGCGAGACGGCCGCGATCTTCTGGCCGAGCAGCGCGTTCACCAGCGTGGACTTGCCGACGTTCGGGCGGCCGACGATGGCGACGTAGCCTGAGCGGAAGTCAGTCATTCTCTAAACACGATGGTCTAAAGACCACTTAGGACACTAAGGAGCACAAAGGAAAACAATTTGTGTTTATCTGTGTTGATCTGTGGCAGATTGCTTCGGCTGCCAGTTGGCCGCGGCGAGGCTGAGGATGATCAGCACCGCGCCGGTGACCAATTGCCAGGTCAGTTTTTCGTCGAGGAAGGTCACGCCCAGGATCACACCGCCGAGCGGGAAGAGATAGGTCACCATGGTGGTGCGGGTTGGGCCGATATCGTGGATCAATTGATACGCCAGCAGGAAAGCAAACCCCGAACCGAGGATGCCAAGAAAGAGTAGCGCGATCCAGGTGATGTCCAGTTGCGGAACCTGGATTGGACTCTCGAACGCGGCGGCCGATAGCCACATGATCGCGGTCGCTGAGACCAGCGGGCCGGCGCTGCGAAAGATGCCGGCGGTGTCCTGCGTGGCCTTGCGCACGTAGACGGCGCCGATTGCATAAAAGACGGAGGCCAGGATGACCGCGCCCTGCCCAAGCAGCGAGCCGGCCGAGGCGCCGATGTCCTTGCTCATCAAGACCACCACGCCCGCAAACCCGATCAGCAGGCCCACCACCTTTGGCACCGTCATTTTGTCATCGCCCAAAAGGAAGTGGGCGATCAGGATCGTGAACAGCGGTACCGTGGCATCCAGGATGGCCGCCACTGCCGAGTCGATCGAAAGCTCGCCCCATGAAATGAGGAAGAACGGAATGGCCACGTTGATCAGACCCAGCAGCAGCAGCGGGGACCAACTCTTCCAGCCGCGCGGCCATGGAACGCGTTGGATGAAGATGACCGCAGCGCAGAACAGCAGTCCGAACAGGACGCGATAGGCAACCAGCGTGATCGGTCCGATCTCCTGGACCGCGATCTTGATCCACAGGAAGGACGAGCTCCAGATGCCGCCCAGAAGGAGAAAGCTAAACCAGTTTTTTGGCTTCATTAAGTGCTCCCACTTGGAACGAATAACAGGATGCCGCGCGAAAACTGTTCATTGAATTCTTTCGTACACGCGGATCTCAGGGTTGACGAAGGCGATCTGAATATGCGGCAGGAAGACGGGCAGGGAATAGGAGAAGTTCTGGATGAGCCGATAATGATCGGAGCGGCCGGCGGCGAGCTGCTTGAAGAAATCGCACTCCACCTGCATTGCCTGGCAAACGTAGGGATCATCGAATTTCTGTGTCGTAAAGGTGTCGACCACCAGGTAATCCGTCAGACGGTCGTCCAGTCCCGCCTCGCCCGCGTTGAACACGTATTTCTTGCTGATCGGAAGCTGTTGATCGGGCGATTTCCGAAAGAAGAGCGGATAGTTATGTTCGCGCTCGAAGTGACCGCCCGGGATGGACGGCGGATATTCGGTGTGCTCCAGCGACGCGTTGGTGGGCAGGGAGGCGATGAAGGTGGAGGCCGGGATGCGCGCGTCGTTCAGGAACAACAGCATCACGCTGATCGAACGCGCAAAGGACAGGACGATCACCAGTGCCAGGCCGGCTTTCAGCAGGTTTGGATATCGCGTATTTTTACTCCGGCTGGCCAGCTCCCACAGATCCTTGACGAATATGGCGCTCAGGATCGCGAAAGGCGGCATGAGCGGCAGGAAGAAGCGGACCGAGTAGTTGTACGCGGCCAGGAAGGGCAGGTCGAGCACGATGATCGCCAGCAGGAGCAGCGCGCGGGCGTCTTCGAGGCGCGAGCCCTTGCGCAAGGCGCGGATCACCTGATAGCCGCTCCAGACGAATGCAGCCGTGAACAAGAGGAACAGTGCCAACCCCACGCCCTCGGCGAAAATGGAATATTGCCCGATCGCTCCGATGATGCTGTCCGGCTCGCGGCCGTAATTCGCCCAGTAATCCGAGGCGGGGATCAGCCGCTTAAAGTAGTACGCCATCCACAACAAGGCGCGCGGCGTGCCAGCCGCGTATCCCAGAAATGACAGCGCGCCGCCGATGAACAGTGTCTCCACGATGCGCAGGGAGGGCCTTCTCAATTCTGCCCGTTGCGTCCAGAGATACAGCACGACCGGCAGCAGCACCATGCTGGCGGCGCTGTATTTGCTCGATACGGCCAGACCCGCTGCAACGAATGCAGCATACAGCCAGCCTCGATGTTCCCTGGTCTGATACTGGACCAGGAGAAACAGCGTAAGCGTGCTGAAGAACGCGGCGAAGGTATCGTTGTGGGCGAAATGTCCGTTGTGCGGCATCTCGCTGACGGAGAGCAGCAGCACTCCGCTCAGCGCGGCCACATAGATATTGTGCCCCATGCGCCGCGTGATGAAATATGTCAGCACGACCATGAGCCCGGTCAATACAGCGGACAACACGCGCGCGCCGATCAACACCTCGCGGGCGGAGCCGCCGAGGGCCACCAGGATCTTGCCCAGGCCGAGCATCATATAGATCGGCAGGTGCGGATGATTGAAATTGCTGACATCGAACTCGGTGTGCTCGTACAGCGCGTTAATCGAAACGTACACGATCTCGTCCGGGTGCCAGATATCCGGCGCGCCCCATGAGATGCCGGGCAGCGTGATCGCAAGAAAAACCGCGAACAACGCCAGCGGAATGACGAATTCATATTTTTGCAGAAAAGAGGATTTTGCCTGAGGTTTGCGTTTTGACATCTTGATTGTTCTGCTGCGCATGGTGTACTAACTACCAAGTCACTAAGACACAAAGTCACTAAGAACAATTTTTATTGGTGCCTTAGTGACCTCGGGCCTTCGTGGTTGGATTGCTCATGTTATTCGTATGTCCAATATTTCGTGCCGGGATCGTGCCGCTATTTTTGGGCTGTGGCCCACATATTAAGCATAAGTTCGAAGTAGCCGAACTTGACCTTGTGCATGCTGAAACCGGCCTGCCCGAAGTGCCATCCGAGCAGCGGCAGAGTATAGCTGAAGGCGTGCTCGTCGATCTCTTCGGCGCTTACGAAATTAAGACGGGCCATCCTGCGCAGGAGTCCGTCTGACCAGGCGGCCGGCGTCGTGAGGATCACGACACCCTCGGGCCTCAGCACTCGATAGATCTCCGAGAACAGTAGTGCGGTATTGTTCGGATTGAGGTGTTCCACGACCGCCAGCAGCGTGACCACGTCGAAGAAGTTCGCGTCGAACGGCAGGGCCGGATCGAGGCTGAGGTTGAGGGCATGGAACTGGATTTGTAATTGCGAAAGGTCATCGCGCTTAAGCGCCAGCCGATCGACCGCGAATTTTTCCTGAAAGGCCGTGTGTGCCAGGAAGTACGGAAACGAACCGCAGCCGATATCCAGGATGCGGCCATTCCGGAGATGCGGCGGGATCAGGCGGTTGGCCTGCCGGCTGCGCATCTGCGCCAGGAACGGCTCGAGCAAACCCTTGCCGCGCGTAAAGTTCGAAGGAGTGGAGGCCATGCGATATTCAGCTTTCGTATTGGAGCGCGCTGACAAGCAGAAAGTTTATCACGGTTGGCACGCGGTGCGCCGAATCCAGAAGCCTATTCGAATACGAATTGCCACCTCTTATGCTTCGCTGTGCGCTTCGACAAGCTCCCCCTTCGGGGACTTCGCAGCGCGGCGTCTCATTCTCAAAGTATCGCGCTGAGCGGAGCGACCGAAGAGAGCAAAGACGAAGCGTGCTGGCAAACGTAGGTCCTGTCCAATGCAAGTAATCCTCACGCAATGACCGCGCCTTCCATCTTTAGCAGCCACTCCTTGGTCTTGAGCCCTTCACCGCCGCCGTAGCCGTGCAATTTTCCGTCGCTGCCGATCAGGCGGTGGCAGGGCACGACCAATGGCATCGGATTGCCGTCTCGCACCGGCGTAGCCGCCGGTACGGCGGCACGAACGGTGGTGGCCTCGGCGCGCCCTACGGCGCGCGCCGCACGCGGGCGGCCGAGCTGATGCGACAGGGCGCGGTAGGTGCGCGTCTCGCCGTATGGGATCGCGAACGTAGCTTGCAGGACCTCTCGTTGGAAAGGCCGCAACAGTGACCAGTCGATGCGAAATGTGAAGCGCTTGCGCTCCCCCAACAGGTATTCGCGCACTTGGTCGGCAAACGGCGCGATCTTCCGGCTATTTGCCACCACCGTCCGGCCCAGGCGCTGCAGGTAGCGGTCCAGCTCGGGCTGAGAGTCGCTCCACTCGACGGCGACCAGGCCCAGGTCCGAGGCTGCCAGGCGCAGGTCCCCTAAAGTTGTCTGGTTGAGTTCGCCGAGGTAAATGGGCGGGCTGGAGGGCATTTTGTGTCCCTGTAAGCATGAAACCGCTTACATCATTGTTAAGTGTCGTACAAACGTAGGGGAAGCGTAGGTTTTGCGTCAAGCAGTATGGAGGGGGACATGATAAATTTGGAGCGTAAGGTGATTTCTCTTCTCCTCCTTTCAAAGAGAGCCGCGGTCGGCGTCCGCGGTTCTCGCATTTTAAGGGATGACGTTGGCAGTATAATCCCGCTATCTCATCCTGAGAGGGCGATATGGCGCAAATAACGATTGTGGGCCTCGGACAGATCGGCGCTTCGATCGGATTGGCACTGGGGGATCAGAAGAGCGCGCTCAAACGTGTAGGACATGACAAAAAACTGGACGTCGAACGCGCCGCGCGCGACAAAGGCGCGGTGGACGAGACGCAGCACAACCTGCCCTCGGCCGTGCGCGAAGCCAACCTGGTCATGCTGTGCCTGCCCGTCAGCCAGGTGCGCGAGACGCTTGAGTTCATTGAGGAAGACCTGCGCGAGGGCGCGATTGTGATGGATACCTCGCCGGTGAAGAGCGCGGTGATCGATTGGGCGCGCGAGCTGCTCCCGGCGGGACGCTATTACGTCGGACTGGTGCCGGCCCTGAATCCGGACCTGTTGCACGAGCATGGCTTCGGCGTGGAGGCGGCGCGCGCGGACCTGTTCAAGAACGGCCTGATGGTGATCGATGCACCGCCGGGGACGCCGGCCGAGGTGGTGGAACTCGCTTCGGGCCTGACCCGGTTGCTGGGCGCCGCGCCCCTGTTGGCCGATGCGGCCGAATCGGATGGCTTGATGGCGGGCGTGCATTTGCTGCCGCAACTGGCGGCCGCCGCGTTCCTGAACGCGACCGTTGATCAGCCTGGCTGGCAGGAATCGCGCAAGCTGGCGGGACGGCCGTTCGCGTCGGTGACTGCTGCGCTGGCGTATCAGGACGACATCGATGCGCTGCGCGCGGCCGCGCTGCAAAATCGTGAGAACACGGTGCGCGCCATGGACATCTTCCTGGCGGCGATGCGCGGACTGCGCGATGATATCTCGAACGAAGACGACGAGGGCGTGGCGCTGCGGCTTGAGCAGGCGCTCGACGGACGCAACCGCTGGTGGCGCGAACGCATGGCCGCTGACTGGCAGGCAGAGTCGCAGGTGCCGATGGATGTGCCCACCTTCGTCGAGCGTTTCCTGGGGACGGCCTTCATCCGGAAATCCCAGGGATGAGCTGCTACTGTTACATTATCGAGTGCGCGGACGGGACCTTTTACACGGGCTGGACGACCGATCCGGAGCGGCGGCTGAAAACGCACAATGCGGGACGGGGCGCGCGCTACACGCGCACGCGCCTGCCGGTGCGGCTGGTCTACGTCGAACCGCAGCCCGATCGCACGACCGCAATGAAAAGAGAGAAGGCCATCAAGACCCTCTCGCGTGAGAAGAAACAGAAATTGATCGTGTAGGGGCGGGGTCCTCCCGCCCATGCAATCCCGGGCGGGAGGACCCCGCCCCTACTCCGTAAACAGCGGCAAATGGCCCAGTGAAATAATATGCGTCCATTGGGCGCGCTCGCCTTCGGTCAGGATGGCGGCCTCAGCGGCGATAATGGCGCCGGCCTGATTGAGCACCATGCGCATGGCTTGCAGCGTGGAGCCGGTGCTGATCACGTCGTCCAGGATCACCACCTTCCTGCCTTTGAGGCCGGCGCGATCCTTCTCGTCCAGGATCAGCATCTGCGGCTGGCCGGTGGTGATCGACAGCGTCTCCGCTTTGATGGCGTCGCCCATGTACGGTTTATAGCTCTTGCGCATGACGATGTAGGGCTTGCGGGTTTCAACCGAGAGCGCATAGGCCAGGGGGATGGACTTGGCTTCCGCGGTGACGATCACGTCATATTGCACGGGCTTCAAGCGTTTGGCCAGATCGCGCGCGCACGCCTGCACAAGCTCGGTATCGCCGAGGATGTTCAGGATGGCGATCTTCAAGCCGGGCTTGATCTCGAACAAAGGCAGCTCGCGTTTCAAGCCTGCGATCTCAATGGTAAAGGATTCTCGTTTGGGCATGCTGTCGCTCCGGAGCGCGGTGGTGAAGACTTTTCGAGCCTATCATACCGTTCCGGCGCGTACAACGCAATGCCCGGCGCGGTATAATTTTTGCGTGCTTCCCGATCTGCGACTCAACGATGTACTGCGTTTGCGCAAACCGCATCCATGCGGCTCGTACGAATGGACGGTGGTGCGCCTGGGCGCGGACATCGGCCTCGAGTGCCGCAGCTGCGGAAGGCGCGTGATGCTCACCCGCCGCGAGCTGGCACGGCGCACCAAGGCGAACCTGACGGTTCACGAAGACCAGCAGGAAGCCGGATAACATGCCGCATATCCTGTTCCTGTTTTCGGACACGGGCGGCGGGCACCGCTCCGGCACGGAGGCGATCATCGAGGCGCTCGGCCTGGAATATGCCGGCGCCTTCACCAGCGAGATGGTTGACTTCTTCCGGGATTACGCGCCGCGCCCGTTCAACAAGATGCCTGAGCTATATCCCGAGCTGGTGAAAGTGCCGCGCCTCTGGAGTACCAGTTTTCATGCCACGGATGGCCGCGCCCGCGCCCGGCTCATCACAGGCACGATTTGGCCGATGGCCAGGCAGGCCGCGCGCCATCTGATCAAGGCCCACCCGGCGGACCTGATCGTCACCACGCATCTGTTCGCGAACACGTTCGCACTGAAAGCCCTCGGCAAAAACCGCCCTCCCTTCATTACTGTTGTGATGGATATGGTCACCACTCACGCGTTGTGGTTCGATAAGCGCGCGGACCTGATCCTGGTCCCGACCGAGCGCGCCCGGGAGCGCGCCATCCACTATCACATGTCGCCGGAGAAGGTCCGCGTGGTCGGCCTGCCGGTGGCGGATCCTCATTGCGCACCCGTGGGGGACCGGCGCGCGCTGCGCCAGAAACTGGGTTGGCCGGCGGACAAGCCGCTCGTGCTGATGGTCGGCGGCGGAGACGGCATGGGACCCATGGCTGCGATGGCGCGCGGCGTGGACGAATCCGGCCTGGACGTGACGCTGGTGATCGTGGCGGGACGGAATCAGCGCTTGAAGGCGAAACTCGAGGCGCAAAGTTGGGAAAATCCGACCTTCATTTACGGCTTTACGCGCGAGATGCCCGAATTCATGCGCGCGGCGGACTTCATTGTCACCAAGGCCGGGCCCGGCACGATCGCGGAGGCGCTCAATGCGGAACTGCCCATCATCTTGTATTCGAAGGTTTCGGGTCAGGAGGATGGCAACGTGACGTTCGTGGAGGAGGAGGGCGCGGGCGTATGGGCGCCGACGCCGCAGCTCGTGGTGCGCGCGCTGACGCGCTGGATCAGCCGTCCGGAAGAACGCGCCCGCGCTGTCGAGAATTGCCGACGCGTGGCGCGTCCGCAGGCGGCGCGCCTGAGCGCGCGTGCGATCGCGGAACAACTCAGCCTCGTCAAAGAGCCTGCGGCAGCGTGAAATGTGCGCAGGGAGCCGCCTGATATAATCGGCGCGTGCCCATCCTGGATGACCACAACCTCGATTTTTTCAGCCGCAGCGCCGAGCAAACGCGCCGCGTCGGAATGCGATTGGGCAGTGTGCTGCAGGCCGGCGACGTGGTTTGTTTGCAAGGCGAGTTGGGGGCAGGCAAGACGACCTTCGTACAAGGTGCAGCGCAAGGGTGGGGTTCGCTGGATCCGGTTTCCAGCCCGACCTTCATTCTCGTGAACATGTATCGCCGCGCGGACGGCGGACAGCTCTTTCACATGGACGCGTATCGACTTGAGTCCAGCGCGGAAGCGGAAGAGCTGGATTTGGAAGCGATGCTCGCGCAAGGTCCGTTGTTGATCGAGTGGCCGGAGCGCATGGAGAGCTTGATCCCGCGTGAACACCTGCGGCTTGAATTTGAAACCCTTGAAGAAGAACAGCGTCAGATGCGTTTCAAGTCGAAAGGCAAACGTCCCGATGCCGTGCTGGATGAATTGCGCCAGTCCATCTTTGGAACCGGATAATGCTGCTGGCGGTTGACACGTCGACGGCGCAAATCGGCCTCGCGCTATACGACGGGACGCAGGTGCTGGCGGAGATCATATGGACCAGCCGGCAGCATCACACAGCAGAGCTGGCTCCTGCCCTGGCCGGATTGCTCGCACACGCGGGGTCCACGATGGACGAGGTCAGCGCGCTGGCAGTTGCCATTGGCCCCGGTTCGTTCACGGCGCTGCGGGTGGGTCTGGCGTTCGTCAAAGGCGTGTCGCTTGCCCGGAGGCTGCCCCTCGTGGGCATTCCATCGCTGGACATCCTGGCCGCGCAACAGCCGCCGACCAGGATACCGGTCATGGCGGTGCTGCGGGCGGGGCGCGAGCGGCTGGCCGTCGGCCGGTACAAAGCCGATAAGAACGGCTGGCATTCCCAGGGCCCCGCGCGACTCGAAACGGTCAAGTCGCTGGCCGATTCGATCACCATTCCCACGTTGATCTGCGGCGAATTGACGGCTGACGAGCGTCAGCGTCTGGCGCGCAAGCGTGCCAACGTGATCCTGGCTTCGCCCGCGCAGTGTGTGCGGCGGCCCGCTGTGCTGGCCGAGTTGGCCTGGTCCCACTGGCAGTCCGGCAAAGTGGACGAGCCCGCGTCGCTGGCGCCGATCTATCTTCACACGGACGACCCGGCGCGCACCTGAGAGTTAAAGCGTTGGAACGTTCAAATGTTGAAGCCTTCATCCGAAAGATGAGCCTGGAGGATCTTGAGCAGGTGGTGGCGATCGATCAGGCCTCTTTCAACCTGCCCTGGCCGGCGCGCGCGTTCCGCTACGAAGTTGCCGATAACCCGGCGGCGCGTTGCTGGGTCATGGCGGCCGGTGACCAGGTGGTTGGCATGCTGATCTTATGGCTCATCCTGGATGAAGCGCACATCGCCACGCTGGCCACGCATCTGGATTTTCGACGACGGGGGATCGCGGAGGAGTTGTTACGGCATGCTCTGCGGGCCGCGGCGGCGGAGGGCGCACGCAGTTCGTTCCTGGAGGTGCGCGCTGGAAACCTGGCGGCGCAGGCAATGTATGATAAGTTTGGGTATGTGCAGGACGGACGCCGGCCGCACTACTACAAGGACAACGGCGAGGATGCGATCCTGATGTCGTTAGCGCAGCTCAACGTATAAGCGTTCGCACGTTTGAACGTTTGAACGTTGCAACGTTCGGTTGGAGGCGGTATGAGCGCGGAAGAAGATCTGGCCGGGATAGCAAAAGAAGTTTCCGTCTGCACCAAGTGCGCGCTGCATCATTCGCGCAAGAAGGCCGTACCGGGCGAGGGTCCGGCGCATGCGGAGATCATGTTCATCGGCGAAGGTCCCGGCTTTCACGAAAACGAGCAGGGACGGCCGTTCGTGGGCGCAGCTGGCCAGCTGTTGGAGCAGTTGCTGGCGCAGGCGGGGCTGAAGCGCTCGGATGTGTGGATCACCAACATCGTCAAGTGCCGGCCGCCCGAAAACCGCGACCCGCTGCCGGAGGAGATCGGGACCTGCCATCCGTACCTTGAGGGGCAGATCCAGGCGATCGATCCGAAGATCATCATCACACTCGGCCGGCATTCGATGGGAAAATACATGCCCGGCGCAAAGGTCAGCGCGGTACACGGACAGATGCGCAGGGTAGGCGAGCGCTACGTGATCGCCATGTATCATCCGGCCGCAGCCCTGCACCAGGCCTCGCTCAAGCCCGCGCTGATGGCGGACTTCGCGAAACTGCCGGAATTGTTGAAGGAAGCGCGCGCCGGGCTGGCGAAGTCAACGATCGTCAAAGAGCCCGCCGCGCCGCCGCCGGAAGAGCCGAAACAGTTGAATTTGTTTTAGATCCCTCACCCTACCCTTTCCCACCGGGAGAGGGGTTGGGGGTGAGGGGAAGGAATTTATGACTACAAAAGATACGCTCGTAGAAAAACTATATGATAAATCGGCAAAAATTGCCATCCTCGGCCTGGGCTACGTAGGCCTGCCGCTGGCGCTGGTCTTCGGAGAGGCGGGTTTTCATGTCACCGGCGTGGACCCGGATGCGAGAAAAGTCGAATCGCTGAAGAAGGGCATCTCGTACATCCCGGATGCCAGCGGCGAGGCGGTGGCGCGGCTGGTCAAGTCCGGCAACCTGACGGCCACCAGCGACTTCTCGGTGCTGAAGGACATGGACGCCGTCAGCATCTGTGTGCCCACACCGCTGCGCCAGACCGGCGACCCCGACATGTCGTTCATCGTGTCCGCCACCGAAGAGCTCGCCAAATACATGCATGTGGGCATGATCGTTGTGCTCGAATCAACCACGTATCCGGGCACGACGCGCGAGGTGCTGCTGCCCAAACTCAGCCAGACCGGCACCCTCAAAGTGGGCGAGGATTGGTTCCTGGCCTTCTCGCCCGAGCGCGTCGATCCCGGACGCGAAGACTACACAACCCTGAACACGCCCAAAGTGGTGGGCGGTATCACGCCCGTCTGCAGCGAGGTGGCCGCGGCCTGGTACGGCGCAGCCATCCAGCACATCCACCAGGTCTCTTCGGCCGAGGCAGCCGAGATGGCCAAACTGCTCGAGAACACGTTCCGCATGATCAACATCGGCCTGGTGAACGAGATGGCAATCATGTGCGAGCGCCTGGGCGTGGACGTGTGGGAGGTGATCGACGCGGCCGCCAGCAAACCGTTCGGCTTCATGAAGTTCACGCCAGGGCCGGGGCTGGGCGGGCACTGCATCCCGATCGACCC
>DASXQN010000139.1:0-5161 GCA_036507155.1 Anaerolineales bacterium | reverse complement strand
GCATCCATTACGTGCAGGGGAAGCCGTATCTGTATGCGCTGATCCACCTCGATTGGGAACCGTGACTTTGCCCGGCTTGCGTCGCCAACGTCAAAATCCAAATCACGAGAGCACAAGGATGAAACGCATGCGCCGTTTCTTCCCTATGCTTCTATTCGTTTGCCTGCTCGCAAGTTGTGTGCCACGGAGCAGCGCCGCGGATGACGGCAGATTGAGCGTGATCGCCACCGTTTCCCCCATTACGAACATCATCTACAATGTCGGCGGCGACCGCATCCGGCTTTCAGGCATTGTGCCGGAAGGCGTCAATTCGCATACCTTCGAGCCGGCGCCGTCCGACGCGAGAAAACTGGCTGAAGCCGATTTGATTTTCGTGAATGGGTTGAGACTCGAAGAGCCCACCGTTCGCTTAGCCGAAGCAAACCTGAAATCAGGCGCGCAGATCGTTACGCTGAGCGAACAGACCATCACACCGGATCTGTACGTGTACGATTTTTCTTTTCCCGAGTCCGAAGGCAGCCCTAATCCGCACCTATGGACCAATCCGATCTACGCACTGCGCTACGCCGAGATCGTGCGTGACACGCTGGTCGAGCGCGATCCGGCCAACGCAGACTACTACAGCGAGAATTACGACGCCTTCAAAGTTCGCATTGAAGCGTTGGATCAGGCAATTCAAGCTACAATCAACAGCATCCCCGGACAGAATCGAAAATTGCTCACGTATCACGATTCGTTTGCGTATTTTGCCCCGCGCTATGGCATGACGGTCATCGGTGCGATCCAGCCAGCGGACTTTGCCGAGCCGTCGGCGCAGGACATCGCGAATTTGATCTCGCAGATCAAGGAATCGGGCGTGCCGGCAATCTTTGGCTCCGAGGTATTTCCGTCGCCGATACTGCAGCAGATCGCCCGGGAATCGGGCGCGAACTATGTGAGTGATCTCAGGGATGACGATCTCCCCGGCACGCCCGGCGAGCCGAAACATTCCTATATCGGCCTGATGGTCGAAGACATCCGCATCATGGCCGAGGCATTGGGCGGAGACCCTGCGTTGATCTCTGATTTCGATGTTTCCAATGTGCCCGGTCAGGATACCCAGGTGCAGCAGTCCCAGTAACCATTTATGAAACCGTTAATGGAGTTGCAGCAAGTCAGCTTCGGCTATGGCGCTGAACCGGTGCTGGAAGATATCAGCCTGCACCTGCATCCCGGCCAGTTTGCTGCGCTGGTGGGGCCAAGCGGCGCCGGCAAAACCACCCTGCTTAAGCTCATTCTTGGCACGCTGCAGCCTACCCGCGGAGAGGTGTATCTGCGCGGTGCAAGGCTGCGCAGCGGTTTCACGCCCCGCGTGGGCTATGTTCCACAATTGGAAAGTGTTAATTGGAATTTTCCCATCACGGTCGAGCAGGCCGTCTGGATGGGACAGGTGCGAAACAACAACCCGTGGCCGTGGATCACGTCCGCGGAACGACGGGAAATCGGTTCGATCCTCGAACGGCTGGGCATCGCCAGCCTCGCGGGACGTCATATCCGCGATCTCTCGGGCGGCCAGCAGCAGCGGGTCTTCCTGGCGCGCGCGCTCATTTCCAAGCCCGATCTGCTTGTGCTGGATGAACCGACGGTGGGCCTGGATATCCAGACAGCCGAGATGATCCTGGTCTTGCTGGCGGAATTGAACCGGCAGGGCATTACCCTGCTGATGACCACGCACGATCTCAACGCGGCCGCCGCACACCTGCCCTGGGTCATTTGTTTGAATAAGACGGTGGTGGCTCAAGGCGCGCCGGAAAACGTATTTACCGAACCGATCCTGAGCGCGACCTATAGGGGAGAGATGCTGGTCGTGCGCCACAATGGGATGCTCTTTATCCAGCAAAGGCCGCACGGCCATACCCACAAAGATCTGATCCCGGAACCGGTTCCCGGCGAGTTTCCCGTCGAGAAGCACATTCCCTCATGAGCATTTTCTTCGAGCCCTTCCAATTCGAATTCTTTCGCAACGGATCGGTAACCGCCGTATTGGTCGGCGCTTTGTGCGGCTTGATCGGCGTGTACATTGTCCTGCGCGGCATGAGTTACATCGGCCACGGACTTTCGCATGCGATCTTCGGCGGCGCGGTGGTCACGTACGTGATGGCCTGGAATTTCTATATCGGGGCTGGAATATGGGGATTCCTGGCGGCGGTGCTGATCAATCAAACGGTGCGGCGCACGCGCATTTCTGCGGACGCGGCGATCGGCGTGATCACGACCGCCAGCTTTGCGATCGGGGTGGCCCTGATCAGCCGTTACCGTCATTTCACACGTTCCTTCGATGCGGCGCTGTTCGGCAATATCCTCGGTGTGACGCGTCAGGATGTGCTGGTCGTCGCAGCGGTGACCGTCGCAGTCATCATTATCATTTTCCTGATGTACAAGCAATTGCTCTTCACGACCTTCGACACGGAGGTCGCCCAGGTATACGGGGTCAAGACGGAATGGGTGGACACGCTCTTTTCGCTCGTTCTGGCTGCCGCGCTGATCGTGTCGATGCAGATCCTGGGCGTGACCTTGATCGCCGCGGCCCTGGTGATCCCCGCCATCACGGCGCGCCTGTTGACGGACAGTTTCAACCGTATGGCCGTACTCTCCACCGTGATCGGCATGCTGACCGGTCTGGTGGGAATGTACTTGAGCTATTACATCGATATCGCCTCAGGTGCGTCCATCGTGCTCGTGCAGGCTTTGCTGTTCGGCGTGGCCCTGTGGATCAGTTCGAGGCAACGACGTGCCGCGCGCCGCCTGGCTCACGCGCATCTATAGCTCGATCGTGAGTTGCTCCGCATCCCCGCCTTCCCAATGAGCGGGGATGTTCTACAGTACAATGAAATCGTAGGTTCCATATTCATTGCGATCGCGAAGCACGTGTGCCCGCAAGGGTATCCCGTAGCGAAGCGGAGGGAGGGGGCGAAGGTCGAGTGCACGTCGAGACTGAGCCGACGTGGCAATCTCCGCGCAGCGGAGGAGATTGCTTCCCGCAGGCTCGCAATGACATACTTATCTGAGGCGCCATGAAACTCCCTGCAATTGATTCAACCTATTTGATCGACGTCCTGGTGCGTCTGCTCGAGACGCCGTCTCCCACAGGCCTCGCCGAAGACGCCATTGCCCTGGTCGAAAAGGAACTCGCGGCCTTTCCGCAGCTTCGATTGAGCCGGACGCGTAAGGGCGCGTTGATCGCCAGATGGGAGGCAGCACAGTCCAGCGCGCCGCGCGCATTGACTGCGCACGTCGACACGCTCGGCGCGATGGTCAAGCAGATCAAGCCGAACGGCCGCCTGGGCATGACGCGCATCGGCGGACTGATCTGGAACGCGGTCGAGACTGAGGGCTGCTGGATCCATACCCGCGGCGGCGGACGCGTGCGCGGCTCGGTCCTGCTGCACATGGCCTCGGGTCACGTGCACGGCGCGAAGGTGACGGAGACGGTGCGCAGCGACGACAACATGGAGGTCCGCCTGGACGCGCGGGTGGGCAACCCGAAAGAGGTCCGCGCGCTCGGTATCGAGGTGGGCGACTTCATCTCGTTCGACCCGCGCGTCGAGGTCACGAACGGGTTCGTGCGCTCGCGGCATATCGACGACAAGGCCTGCGTGGCCGCCGTCCTGGCCGCGATCAAGTCGATGACGGATTCCGGCCAAAGTCCCGCACAGACCGTCACCTTCCACATCAGCAATTACGAAGAGGTCGGTCACGGCGCGGCGTCCGGCATTCCGTCGGACGTGCACGAGCTGGTCACGGTGGACATGGCCGCGGTGGGCGAGGGCCAGGAATCCGATGAATTTCATGCCACCTTGTGCGTGAAGGACAGCGGAGGGCCGTACCATCACGGCTTGAGCCAGAAGCTGCGCGCGTTGGCGGATGACCACAAGATTCCCTACAAAGTAGATACCTATCCATACTACGGCTCGGACGGCGAGGCCTTCTGGCGCGCGGGCGGGGACGTGGCGGTCGCGCTGATCGGCCCCGGCGTGGATGCCTCGCACAACTACGAGCGCACGCACACCGAGGCGCTGATCGCGACGACGAAATGGATTTTGGCATATTTGCTGAGTGATTAAACACAAAGGACACGACGGTCACAAAGGGGAAAACGGAAAAGCCTTTGAGTCCTTTGTGCCCTTCGTGTTTAGAACTTATCCATGAAACTTGATGCCGCGCTGCCTCCTGCTTCGCTAAAAGACGTCCCCGCCTTGGCAAAAGCCGCCGAACAGATCGGCTTCGCCGCGTTGTGGACGCAGGAGACGCAACACGATCCGTTCCTGCCCTGTGCGTTGATCGGGGAACACACAACGCGGCTGCAATTTGGAACCGCGATCGCGGTTTCGTTCGCGCGTTCGCCGGCGACGCTTGCCTACAGCGCCTGGGACCTGGCCGCGCAATCGGACGGACGATTCATCCTCGGCTTGGGGACGCAGGTGAAGGCGCACATCGAACGCCGCTTCGGAATGCCGTGGCCGGAGTCGGCGGTGGGGAAACTGCGCGAGCAGATCCAGGCGATCCGCGCCTTCTGGGACTCCTGGCAGAACGGCACGAAGCTGAACTTTCGCGGCGAGTATTACAAGCTGACGCTGATGTCGCCATTCTTCGATCCCGGACCCCTCCCCCGGCCCCTCCCGATTTCAAAGAACGAAATGGAGAGGGGAGCATCGCTCATTCCCATCTACATCGCGGGCGTGAATACCGGCCTTGCGACATTGGCCGGTGAGATGTGCGAAGGCTTCCACGTGCACCCATTCCACACTCGGCGCTATCTGCAGGACGTCATCCTGCCTGCGATCGAGCAAGGCGCGAAGAAAGCGGACCACGACAAACCGCATACGGTCATCGCGGTAACCGCTTTTGTCGCAACCGATTCCGCGGAAGAGGACTTCGCCCGCCAGCAGGTAGCGTTCTATGCCTCGACGCCTTCGTATCGGCCGGTCATGGAGCTGCACGGCTGGGGCGAGACCGCGCAAAGACTCTCCGCGCATGCAGCCCGCGGTGAATGGGCTGTCATGCCCGCATTGATCAACGACGAGATGCTCGGCGAATTCTGCGCAGTCGCCGGGGAAGACGATGTGCCCGCGGCACTGCACAAAAGATACGACGGTCTCGCCGACCGGCTGGCTTTGTACAA
>DASXQN010000138.1:0-4644 GCA_036507155.1 Anaerolineales bacterium | reverse complement strand
ATTACCTCCGCGATAACATGACCATGCGCCTGAGCGACCGCGTCCAACGCGGCCATCATTTTGCGATCGTGGACGAAGTGGACAACGTGCTGATCGACGAGGCCCGCACGCCGCTGATCATCTCCGGCCCGGCCTCCGGCGACCTGGAGTGGTACGGCAAGATGGCGCTGATCGTCCGGCAGATCAAGATCGAAGACGTGGAGGTCAACGAGAAAGACCGCAACGTCTCGCTGAGTGAAGCCGGCATCGCGCATGTCGAGCAGTTGCTCGGCCAGCCCCTGCTCGATCCGGATCGCCCCGAGGACGTCACGCCCGAGCAGGCGCGCCTGACCGGCTACCTCGAGCAATCGCTGCGCGCCCAGTTCCTCTTCAAACGCAACAAGGATTACCTCGTGCAGGGCGGCAAGGTCATTATCATCGACGAATTTACCGGCCGCCTCATGCCCGGCCGCCGCTGGAGTGATGGCTTGCATCAAGCCGTCGAGGCCAAGGAGGGCGTCAAGGTGGAGCCGGAGAACGTGACCTACGCCACCATCACGCTGCAGAATTATTTCCGCATGTACAAGAAACTCGCCGGAATGACGGGTACCGCGCTGACCGAGGCCGAGGAATTCGACAAGATCTACAAGCTGGAGGTCGCGCCCGTCCCCACCAATCTGGAATACCAGGCGCTGCGCGCCGACGCTACCCTGGTGGAACAGAAGGCCAAGGACGAGGATGGGTATCAATACACTTATTATGCAAGCAAAGAATCCCCCTCTCCTTCCGGGAGAGGGGATATGGGTGAGGGGGCCGCGAGTGATGGAGGCTCCAGGATCTTCTACCGCCGCAAGGATTACCCCGATGTGATCTATCGCACGGCCGAAGCAAAACTGCGCTCGATCGTGCTGGAGATCCTTCGCTATCACACCATGGGCCGGCCGCTGCTGGTCGGCACAACTTCTGTTGAATCTTCCGACCGTCTCTCGAGCCGGTTGCGCGCGGAGCCGATCCGCCGTCTGATGCAGGTCGCGCTGGTGCGCAAGACCTGGATGGAGGCGAACAATCGCGAAGAGGATGGGCGTCTCGTTGTGGAACTCGAACAATTCAACGAACCGCTCGAAAAGATCTCCCCCGATGTGTTGCGCAAATTCGCCCTTACCGAGCCCTCTCCCGCTGGGAGAGGGGAAGGGGTGAGGGGCCTGACGAGCATCAACCCGGAAGATTCCGCCAATTTGTCAGAAATCCTCGACTTGCTCCGCCTGGACGAGCAGTATGCGGAGCGCTTGAGGTCCGTGCTGCAGGGCGGCGTTCCGCACCAGGTGCTCAACGCGCGTAAGCACACCGAAGAATCACAGATCATCGCCGGCGCAGGCGCGTTCGGCGCCGTGACGATCGCCACCAACATGGCGGGCCGCGGTGTGGATATTAAACTGGGCGGCGAACTGGCCGAGGAGGTCATCTCAGCCGTGCATCGCGTGCTCCGGCGCGCGGGCCATGCGGATCCGTATGATATGACGCTCGAGGAGCGCCGGCAGGCGCTGCTCAAAGTGGACCCCTCCGCGTACGGCCTGTATGACGCGGAGGTCAAGCTCTTCCTGCAATACTTTGAAGACATGGCACGCGTCAAACAACTGGGTGGTTTGCACGTCGTGGGCTCGGAGCGTCACGAAGCGCGCCGCATCGATAACCAGCTGCGCGGCCGCGCAGCGCGCCAGGGCGACCCCGGGTCGTCGCGCTTTTATCTCTCGCTTGAGGACGATCTGATGCGTCTTTTCGGCGGCTCGCAAGTCAGCGGCCTGATGGAGCGGCTGAAGGTGGACGATTCGATGCCGCTGGAAGTGCGCCTGGTGGGCAACATCATCGAAGGCTCCCAGCATCGCGTCGAGGGCGCCAACTTCGACGTGCGCAAACACCTGCTCGAATATGATGATGTGCTCAACAAGCAGCGTGCCCAGATCTATTCACAGCGTGACCGCATTTTTGTGAAGGAAGATCTGCACGAAGATCTGTCCGAGATGCTGCGCGCCGAGGTGGAGCGACGCGTGACGGCCGGACTGAGTGACGAGGAGGGGCCGTGGAAATTGATCGCCTGGCTCGAGCAGATCCAGCCGCCGTTCATGAGCGCCGGCCGGCTCTACCCGACCTTTGGCCTGGCGCTGTTACTGGAGCGACTCGCTTCCCTCGGCGGCGACCTCAAGGCAGGCGTCGTCCAGTTGGTGACGGAGGCGATTGATGCGGAACACGCGCACAGTCTGCGCGCCATCGAGGGCCTGATCGACAAGACCGAGGAGGGCCTCGAAGCCCAGATCGCGGAGCGCGACGATGCCCTTGACGCTTACTTCGAGGGCCTGCGCAGCGGCGAGGAGCGGCCGCGCCCGCAGAAGATCGTCGAGGAATTGAGCGCACTGGCGCGCGTGCCGTTGAAACTCTCGAACGAGCAGCAGCGCACCCTGGGCGAAGACCCCGAAGCGCTCAAGGACGAGGTCCAAGACATGGTCTCGGCGCAGCTTACCGCAGCGTACGCGTCCCGCGTGGTGACCGCCATCGAGAACCGGCTGGGCGAACCGCTGTCCCACGGGGATGCTTCGCGAGGTGAAAAGATCCAGACTGCGGATTGGGATGAAGCCGCCGGTAGGATTCTGGACCGTTCGCGCAAGATACTGGATGACAAACGCGAGCGCCTGGTCGGAGAGAGCGGCCAGATCGCCCGCGACGTCGACGCGCTCATGCCGCGCGATTTGAATGACAACGCCAAATTGCAGTTGCTGATCTCGCTATCGCATGGGGCCCGCACCGTCTTCGATCAGCACACCCATCGACAGGTCAAGCAGGTTTTCAGCCGCTTCAGCTACGTCTTCCTGGCTGCGCAAATGCTCGAAGGCCGCGACGCGCAGGATGTGATGGACGACATGGTCGACCATCTGGAGTCCGCCGAGGAAGCGCTGCAGCTGGCGTGGGGACAGGGCGAGCACGAGCGCCTGTCCGCCAACGCGCAGCGGCTGGCGGATTTCGGGCCGGCGGCACGCATCGCCTTCCCCCCACAGGGACTTCGCGGCGAGGAGCGGCTCAACGACGCGGTATCCACCCTCGGCGAGTCCGACCGGGAGGCGCTGATCGCCGCGATCGGCCGTTACGTCCTGAATGAGGTCCATCGCCAATTGCTCTTAGGCGCCATCACCGAATTGTGGGTCGATTATTTGACGCGCGTCGAGGGTCTGCGCGTGTCGATCGGTTTGGAGGCTTACGCGCAACGCGACCCGCTGGTACAATACAAATCGCAGGCGTCGGAAATGTATCAACAGTTGCTGGCCGATATCCGCACGTTGGTGATCGGCCGGGCATTCTCGGTCCAGCCGCGGCGCGTTGAGATCACGCCCGTGGAAGTGACGGAAAGCGTGCCCGCCGCGCGTAATGAGGACGAGGGCACTCCGGTAACTGGGAACAAAAAGAAGCGCAAACGACATTAGCAACTCTCATTGCGAGGCGGGACGAACCAATCTCATCGACGGTTCCAACTTGAGATTGCCACGAGGGGTACCACTCGCAATGACACATCGAATTTGAGGTTTGGATTGATCCCGGACACCGCGCCCCTCAACATCTACCACGCACTGCCGAAGGTGGAACTGCATCGGCACCTCGAAGGATCGCTGCGCCTGACCACCATGCTGGATGTCGCGCACGCGCATGGGCTCACCGTTCCCGTCAGCCTGCTCAATCTCAGCGGCCTCGTCCAGGTCCAAGACGAGGACCCGCTTACCTTCACCAACTTCCTCGAAAAATTCAAAACCCTGCGGCTGTTCTATCGTTCGCCGGAAGTGATCCATCGCATTACGAGCGAGGCGGTGGAAGACGCCGCCAACGATAACGTCCGCTACCTCGAATTGCGCTTCACGCCCGTGGCGCTCAGCCGCGCCGAGGGCTTTCCGCTGCATGATGTGATCGATTGGGTCATCACGGGTTCGCAGGAAGCCGCCCGCAAACACAAGATCAAGGTCGGGCTGATCGCGTCGGTGAACCGGCACGAGAGTCCCGAGCTGGCGGAGCAGGTCGCATGGCTGGCGGCCAGCCATCTCAACAAAGGCATGGTGGGGCTGGACCTGGCCGGCAACGAGGCGGAGTTTCCCGCGGCGCCGTTCGTGGGCATCTTCAAGGAGGCGCGGCAGGCGGGTCTGCATATCACGATCCATGCCGGCGAGTGGGGCGGGCCGGCCAACGTGCGCGAAGCCATTGAGGTGTTCGAGACCGAACGGATTGGTCACGGCGTGCGCGTGATGGAAGACGAGTACGTCACCGCGCTGGCGCGTGAACGCGGTACAATCTTCGAGGTCTGTGTGACCAGCAATTATCAGTCCGGCGTGGTGACCGCGCTCGGCCTGCATCCGCTGGCTGCCATGTTTGAGAAGGGGCTCCAGGTGACGATCAATACGGATGACCCCAGCATCTCACGGATCACGCTCAGCCATGAATATCACATGGTCTGCCATGAGCTTGGCCTGCCGTTCGATACCCTCAGGAAAAGCATCCTCACGGCTGCGGAGGCTTCTTTCCTTCCTGCGACCGGCAAGGACAAGTTGGTGACCAATCTGAAAAAAACACTCAAGATGTAAATCGCACCACAGAGAGCCCGCTCCTCAGCCTGCCCTCTCCAGAGGGAGCGGG
>DASXQN010000137.1:0-4818 GCA_036507155.1 Anaerolineales bacterium | reverse complement strand
CGGCGCGGCGCGCCGCATCGGCCGCGCACTGGCACTCGCATGCGCCCGGGCCGGCGCGGACGTGATGATCCATCATGGCCACTCTGCCGAAGAAGCCGCTGAGGTGCGCAAGCAGATCGAGGCAGTCGGTCGCAAAGCCTGGATCCTCCAGGCCAACCTGGCGGAGGCTGCCGACGCGGTCAAATTAGTCTCGGCGGCCAATGCGATCCAGCCGTTGTCTGCGCTGGTGAACAGCGCCGCCATCTTTGAGCCCCTGACGCTTCAAAAGACGACCCTGGCGGACTGGGAGCGCCATCTGGCCATTAACCTCACGGCTCCGTTTGTGTTGAGCCAGGCGTTCGCCGACCAACTTCACAAGGACGGTCACGGGCGGATCACCAACATCGTCGACTGGCGCGCGCTCCGGCCCGGCGCCGATCATTTTCCATATACGATCAGCAAGGCGGCTCTCGCCGCGTTGACAAAGTCAATGGCCGCGGCGCTGGCGCCCGCGATCGCGGTCAATGCGATGGCCCTCGGCGCGATCCTGCCGCCCTCTGACCGGCCGGCTTCGCCCGAGATCATCAGGGACGTCCCCGCCCGCGCCTGGGGAAAATTGGAGGACGTCGAAGAGACGCTGCTATTCCTCCTGTCTGGTCCCGCCTACATCACAGGCGAGATCATTCACGTCGACGGCGGACGCCATCTGATCTAGGAGACGCGATGGACAAGGTCTTTATCAAGGATCTGGTGGTACGCGGGATCATCGGGGTAAACGACTGGGAGCGCGAGCATCCTCAGGATATCCTGATCAACATCGTTGTCTTCACCGATATCCGCAAAGCTGGCGAGAGTGATGATCTGGCGCACTCGGTCAACTATCGGACGCTGACGAAGAAAATCCTCGCTCACGCTGAATCCACGCAGCGTTTCACGGTGGAGGCGCTGGCTACCGACCTGGCGGGCATCTGCCTTGAAGAAACCGGCGTCGCCAGGGTGCTCGTGCGCGTGGAAAAGCCGGGCGCGGTTCGGTTTGCAAGGTCAGTAGGGGTGGAGATCGAACGCGCCCGTGATGAATGACCACACGGTTTACCTGAGCATCGGTTCCAACCTCGACCCCGGAAATTACCTTCCCAAAGCCATTCTGTTGCTCCGCCAGCACGGCGGAATCCAGGCGCATTCGAGCGCGTGGGAATCCAAGCCTGTAGGCTCCGAAGGACCGAACTTCCTGAATGCGTGCGTCCTGTTTCTAACGCTGCTTGCGACTGACGAAATAAAAACCCGGATCGTCCGGCCGATCGAATCTGCCCTTGGACGCGTGCGCGGCCCGGATAAGAATACGCCGCGCACAATCGATATTGACCCAATCCTGATCGACGGCAACGCACTACGGCTCGACCAATGGGAGAGCGCCTTCATCGTCGTCCCTATGGCGGAGCTCGCTCCGGCGCTCCAGCATCCGATCTCCCGCGAGCCAATGCTACGGGCCGCGGCGCGGCTCAGCCGAAGTGCCTGGATCCAACCGCGGCCCGAGGTCCTGAGCCTGACCTGGCTGGACGTTCCAGCGCATTAGATCTGCAGCGGCGCTGCGCCACGCGCGATGTTGGCGAGGAATTCCTGGCGGGTGGCCGTGTTTGTGCGGAAGGAGCCGTGCATGGCCGAAGTAGTCATGCGCGCGTCGTGTTTGCGTACGCCGCGCATCATTGAGCACATGTGCAGCCCCTCCGCGACCACGGCTACGCCGTGAGGTTCGAGCATGTCCTGCAGCAGGTCCGCGATCTGCCGGGTCATGCGCTCCTGCACCTGCAGCCGCCGCGCGAACATGTCCACCACCCGGGGTATTTTGGACATGCCGATAACTTTACCCGCCGGCATGTACGCGACATGCACCCGCCCCAGAAACGGCAGCATGTGATGTTCGCACAGGCTGTAGAACTCGATATCGCGCACGATCACCATCTGATCGTAGTTGGCGATGTTGAAGAGGGCACCGTTCAGCATCGCAACCGGATCCTGGTGGTAGCCGCACAGCAGTTCCTTGTACATGCTGGCGACGCGGCGCGGCGTATTCTTCAATCCTTCGCGTTCGGTATCTTCACCGATCGCGTTGATGAGCATGTTCACGGCTTCTTCGGCCGCGGGCAAATCGATCACCGCGTTCTCTACATCCTGTCCCGTTACGTCATCATCGAAATCCATCTGATCCATTGATGTTCTCCCATCTGCGCGGCAAGCCCTCAGCCGACCGCGAAATTTTCGCTTGTGAAGGGTCCGCCGGCGCTACCCGATCTCCGGTTCGATCAGGCCGTATGTGCCATCCCGGCGGCGATAGAGCACATTTATCATGTTCGTCTCGCCATTGTAGAAGATGAAAAAATTATCATGCCCAAGCAATTGCATCTGCCCGACCGCTTCTTCGGCGTTCATCGGCATCACCTGAAACTTCTTGCGGCGCGCGATCAAGGGCGGCAGCCGACCGGTCTCGGGAACGGAGGCGGATTCAGACTCGGCGCCGGAGGCGCGGCGGTCTTGTGCGCGGTTGTGATAATGCTTCCCCTTGTAGCGCTCGATCTGGCGCTGCATGTGATCCAGCGCGACGTCGAAGGCGCGCGTTGGATCATCCGCCCGATCTTCCGTCCTCAGCACGAGTCCCTTTCCGTGCACCGTGATCTCGGCCACGAATCGATCCTCGGCGCTGCGGGCAGCGCTCTGGTGTGTGAATTGGACATGCACGTCGTCGATCATCGGAAGGTAATGGTCCAGATTTCCCCCTTTCTTCTTTACCATGGTTTCGATCTTGTCATCCAGATCCATGTTACGCGCCTGGATCTCAACCTTATTGGACATGCGGCCTCCTCTGGGGATGAAGTAAATCGTATTGTCAAGCATGAAGCCGGTTCGTGCGTGGGATCGCGCGGGCGACCGTGAGCGCAAAGACGTCGCGCGCCTCCGCGGCCAGGAGCGCTTCGGCCGCGGACGACAGCGTCGATCCGGTGGTGGCGACATCGTCCACCAATAACACTATTCTACCGCTCACCAGCTCGCGTATCCCTTCGAATGCGCCGCGCACGTTCTGGCGGCGCTGTGAGCGGGTCAGGCCCACCTGCGAGCGGGTTTCACGCCGACGAAGCAGGGCCCGCGGCGTGAATTTCGATCCGAGCGCCAGCGCCAACGGGCGTGCGATCAAGCCAACCTGGTTATATCCCCGCTCGCGAAAGCGCGCTTGACCCAAAGGTACCGGCACGATCAGATCGCACCGCCATTGGAGAGAACGGACGAAATCCGCGATCTGGTATGCCAGCGCCTCTCCCAAGCCAATATCGCGGCGGTACTTGAGCTTGTGCAGGGCTTCCTGCACGGGATCCTGCAGCGCGGCCCAGGCGCGCAGAGACGCGAATCGGGGCCGCTCCAGCTCGCAGGTCCGGCAGCGACCGGGCCTCTCGAGCGGCAGTCCACATACTTCGCACATTATTCCGCAGATGATGGAAACGCGTGCCTGGCAGTCCGTGCACCAGCGTGAGCCGACCCGGCCACAGCCCCCGCACGCAGGCGGAAAAAGCCAGTCCAATCCGGTCCACATCGACCGGTAAAACGGATAGACCCACGATGAACGCGCCATTCCCCCCGTCCCTTTGTTGGCAAATAGAATCCAGCAAGGAGACCGCTAGCTTGCCCCCTTGTCGTACCGAAGTTCTAGAAGAAGGCGCCGAACGATTTCGATATCTGGATCGCCGCCGGCGTCAGAAGGATGAACATGATGGACGGGAATGTGAGCAGCGCCATCGGGATGATCATCTTGATGGGCGCCTTGTGGGCTTCCTCTTCGGCGCGCTGACGGCGGCGAACCCGCATCTGGTCGGATTGGATGCGCAAGACGCGCGAAAGACTCACGCCCAGCAACTCGCTTTGGATGACCGCGGCCACGAAACTTGTCATCTCCATGATGCCGAGTCGGTCAGCCATGTCGCGCAACGCATCCCGGCGCGTTTTCCCAAGCTGGATCTCACGGATGGCGCGCGAAAGTGCGAACGACAACTCGTTCTCCCATTTCTCACTGACCTTCGACATCGCGGCGTCGAAACCCAGGCCGGCTTCCACGCAGATGGTCAGCAGGTCGAGCGCATCCGGCATGGCCTTGCGCACCTCATTCTGGCGGCGGTTGATCAGGCTCTGCAGCCACAGTTGCGGGAAGAAGAAACCCAGGGTCACAAAGATGATGACCACCAGGAGTGTGCGGCCAAGGGGCCACGGCGTCGGCGCCAGCAACGAGACGCCCAACAGGAGGCCTCCGAAAACGGTGGCCACGACGAAACGGGAGGCGAGAAAGGTGGCGGCGTCGATACGTCCGGGATTGCCTGCCAGCTCAAGCCGGCGCGTCGTATCTTCCAAAACCTTTTGCGGTGTAAAACGCGTCGACAGCTCGCCGAAGCGCCGCATGAACGGCACGAGCACGCGTTCCGCGAAGGGCTGAGAGAGCTCGATGGCCTCCAGGGAGGTTACCTCGCCCCGCTGGGTGGCTTCCGCCAGGCGGACCAGCAATGGGTCGTTGTCTTCCTCGCGTGCCTTGGCGAAGCGCGCCCCCACAATGATGAGTGCCACTGCCCCGCCGAGAAGGATCGCGCCGACCAAAATCCAGATGATCAGATTTGTCATTTTAGACCTCGATATCGGCAATCTTCATCATGATCAGGTAACCGCTGCCGATGAGAAAAACCACGATCGCAAAAGATGCGCACACGCACAAAGTTCCGCCTTCTGCGAAGGACATCAGGTATTCAGGATTGAGGAACCACAGGATGAGCGTTAGAAAAACCGGGATCATTGAGAGCACGGAACCCG
>DASXQN010000136.1:0-1509 GCA_036507155.1 Anaerolineales bacterium | reverse complement strand
GGCCACAGGCTCTGGAAGCGTGATTACACGGGAGCCTCGGGACTGTTCGCCATCGAACTGAAGCCGGTTGCCGCGGCGGCGGTCGCCGCCATGCTGGATGGGCTGGAGCTCTACGGCATGGGTTACAGCTGGGGCGGCTTTGAAAGCCTGGCCTTACCGTCGGATCCCCGGCCGCTCCGCACCACGACGCCATGGAGTGATCGCGGCCCGCTGATCCGCATCCACGCCGGCCTCGAGGATCCGGGCGATCTGATCGCCGATCTCGACGCGGGCTTCGCGCGCCTGCGCAAGGCGGCCGGTGCCGCATGAGCGACAACGCGGAGCTGTTGGCTGAGATTGCCTTCGATCGCGATGGGCTCGTCGCGGCGGTTGCCCAGCAGCATGATAGCGGCGAAGTGCTGATGATGGCCTGGATGAATCGGGACGCCGTCGAGCGCACGCTCGTTTCCGGCGAGGTCCACTATTGGTCGCGCTCGCGTATGAAGCTGTGGCGCAAGGGCGAGACCTCGGGACAGGTTCAGCATTTGATCGAGCTCAGAGTTGACTGCGACGGCGACACGTTGCTGCTGCTTGTCGATCAGAAGGGCGTCGCATGCCACACCGGACGCCGCAACTGCTTCTTCCGCGCCGCGCGCAACGGTAAGTTCGAAACGATCGCCGACATCATCGTCGATCCGAAAACGCTCTACCGGTCATAGATCCCGTGCCATCGCGGTCGCGATAGGTCCGCATGGATACGGTGTCGTTCCTGCTCCCGGTTGCCTTGGCCATTGTCGCCGGCGGCCTGGTCAAGGGCACGTTTGGTCTCGGCCTGCCGCTGGTCGCGATGCCGTTGATGACGTTCTTTCTCAGCGTCGCCAACGCGATTTCGCTGCTCGTCGTGCCCATGCTGGCGACCAATCTGGCGCAAGGATTCATCGGCGGCTGGCCGGCCTTTGTCGCCCGGCTGCGACGTTTCGCTCCAACCCTGATCGCACTCATGGTCTGCATCGCCGTGAGCATCAAGGCGCTGGTCCTCATTCCGGAGAAGATCCTCTTTGCCCTGATCGGTGTCGCCGTCATCGGCATTGCTCTGCTGGCCCGCTTTCAACCCAAGGTGCGGATTGCGCCGAGACAGGAACGCTGGTTTGGGCCGCTGGCCGGTGCGGTCGGCGGCGTCCTTGGCGGCTTGACGAGCTTTTATGGACCGCCGCTGATGGTCTTCCTGGCCGGGCTGCGGCTCAATAAGGATGAGTTCGTCGGTGCCATCTCCCTCATGTATTTCATGGGCGCCGTGGGTATGGCGATCGGCCTGGCCGGTTTTGGCATCGCGGACTCGACCGTTTTTCTCCAATCCGTGCTGGCCACTCTCCCGGCGATGCTTGGTATCAAGCTGGGCCAGCTCATCCGCGTGCGCTTGAACGAGCAGCGCTTCGCCAAGTGGCTGTTCGTCATGTATCTGGTGATCGGCCTCAGCTTCCTCGCAAAAGCGATCCCATGAGCGCCGACGCCGCGCAGCTCGTCGCCGAC
>DASXQN010000135.1:0-25064 GCA_036507155.1 Anaerolineales bacterium | reverse complement strand
CCCCGTTGCCCAGCGCCTGCGACGTGATCTGCCCCAGCGCGTTATAGGCCAGGTCGGCCAGCGTCACGCCTGCGTTGTCCGAGCTGGTCATGTGGTCGGGTCGGCCGAGGGAATCATAGCTGTAGGCAACCACGTCATTGTCCGGATAGGTCATCGTCACCGGCCGGCCGAGCCAGTCGCTCACGGTCGTCATGCTGTAGCTGTCGCGCGTCTCGCTGACGGTCCGCCCGTAGTTTTGATAGCTCCAGGCAACGGAGCCGGCGCCGTCGCTCATACCCGAGCGCGCGCCCAGGATGCCGCCGCCGTCGTAGCCGTAACTTGCGGAGGACGTGCTGTCGCAGATCCCGGACGTGCCGCTGAAGGACTTGTCTGTCATGCGTCCCAGGTCGTCATAGGCGAAGGTGGTCACGCAGGCGCGTGCGTCGGTCTGCGTGTTGATGCTGCCCACCGCGAAATACGCGTAGCTCCACACGCCCATGTCGGGATCGTCCATGCCGGTCTTCTGTCCCAGCCAGTTGTACTGGATGGTCGTAACGTTGGAGTTCGCATCGTTGACCTGCACCAGCCGGTCGGCCTGGTCGTTTGTGTATGCGGTCGTCGCGTAGGCGGTCTGCGCGGCAGTGTATTCGACTACATACGACAACCTCCCCAGCCCATCGGTCGTGCGCGTGATCTTGTTGCCGTTGGGATCGATCGTCGTGGTGGTCAGGCCGTCGTAGGACATCTGGGATTGAATATTTCCCGGCTGCGTTACGGTAAGGGCGCGCCCCAATACATCGTAGGTAGTGTCCGTGTTTTGAGACGCGGCCGTATAGGCATAATTTCCGCCTGCTCCACTTGCATAGAAAGGCAGGCTCTGCTGAGCGACCAATCCCTGGGCGTTAAAAGTTGTATTGGTAATTAGTAATTGGTTATTGGAATCGTCGTACACCTGGGTCTGGATCGTCCGACCCAGTCCGTCGTAGATGCCCCAGACGGATCGGTACCTGGAAGCCACGGTATCCAGGATTTGCATTTCAACCGAGTAAGGAGCCACGATCTTGCCACTGGCATCCGGCGATGGATATTGGTACTCCACCCCCGCCTGCCCCAACCCTGGCGGGGTGACAGACAGAGTCCGCCCCAGGCCATCGTATTTTGTGGTCGTCACCCAGCCGTTGACGTCCGTCGACTGATAAGGGACACCGAGCGAGTAGATGTAGGCCGCGCTGCTCGTCCATCCCAGGGGATTCGTGCTCTGCACCGGAAAGGTGCGTGTTTGCGAATCGTAGGCGCTGCTGGATTGGATCGACGCGCCGGCCGGGTCGCTGTTGACCGAGCCATACGACTTGTATGCGTAGGTCACGTCCACGTTTCCATACATATCGTAGTGCGTGCGCGCGTCCACTGTCTGGTTCCCCGAGCCGGTCAGCCGCTGCACGAGCGTCAATTCACCTTTGATGGGGGCCGTCGCGATCATGCCGTCATAATGGTAGCGTGTGTCTGAAAGGATCTGGTTTCCCGCCGTCACCAGCAGCACCCGTGAGACCTTGTCGATGATGTTGTAAGCAGGGTTCGCGTTGACGAGATATTCATAATAGGTCTTGCGATACAAGCTGGTCCCGAGATACTCGCTCTGGGTCAAGAGATTGCCGGTGGCGGGATCACGCGCATATCTTGTTTGAGAAACCACCACCAGGTTGCTGCCGGTGCGCACGTAGTTGATACTTTGATAAAGGTAGCGATTGTTCCAGCCCAGGAACGGCGCCTGGCTGTTGTCGGTGACATAAGTGCTGGCGGATTTACGCAGAGCAGTACTGCCACTCAGCCACTCGGTTTGCAGCTCGCGGCCGATATCCAGCCCTACGGTGCCGAAGGTGTGCTTGGTCGCCAGCAGGGCCGCGTTGCCGTTGTTAAAGTCCAGCTGCGTTTCGGTCGTCGCCGTATATCCGAACAACGCGCCCAGAGCAGGGTTTCCACCCTCGCCCGCGTAGACGGGGCTGGCGTACGCGTAGGACTGCAGCGCGGCGGTCCCCATGCCGTTCTCCACGCGCACCTGGTTGACGCGCCAGTCGTACCAGGAGTTGTTGCCCCGCCCGTCGTTGTCATACGAGTAGGTCAATTTTCCGCCCGCGCCGTTCTCGATCACGGTCAGGCGCGGGTAGGTAAACACATCTCCTGCGCCACTTGCGCGGTTGTCCATGTTTTGGTACGTGAAATTGATCGTCGGCGCGGTGACGGCCGGGATGACCTGCCCGCTCACCGGGTCGGTGTATCCGCCGGCGGTCATCTTGATGCTGGCCAGCTTCAGCGTGCCGTTGGCATTGGGGACGGTCGCCAGCGCATAATCCAGGTCGTACGTCCGGACGGTCACGCTGCCCGTTTGGCCGCAAGTCCCAGAACAGACCTTGATCAGGTCCAGGAATTTCGAGTCGATGTTGTCCCAAATGTTGAACAGCGTCGGTACGTCGCCGATCGTCGAGCGGTTGCCGTATTCAAGCTTGACCTGATACGCGGGCGCCAGGTTGTTCTGGGTGTTTCCCGCCGGATCGACAAAGCCCGCAAACGAGATCGACTGCAGGTAGCTCTCGCGGTCGAAAGCCGCGATCTGCGCGGTTGGATTCGGCTGCGATTCAAAGTAGGCGTAATCCATGTAGTTGCCGTGCGTATCCGTCACACGGTCCACGCGCCAGCGCAGCGTCACCAGATCTTTCGCCAGGCCGGCATACCCAAGCGACGCGTACGCGCCGTTGGGGGTCGTGCAATTGATTCCGCCGCTCGTGCACGAATAACCGTACATGAGCGCCAGTTGTTCCGAATCTGCATTCCAGCCCAGGCGGTAGCGCGTCCCATCGCGGGTCACCACCTCCCACCACTCGCCGCTTTTATTGGGCGGTACTTCCGATGAGCCGGGCGGGTTGACATTGGCGAGTGCATAGCTGTGACGCTCAACGTAGAGGAAAGCATCCGTCTTGGTGTAATAGCGGCTCGGATGCTGCGTATCCTGAACCAGCTCATAGAGCGAGCCGTTCAACGTCAACGCAAAGTCATTTACATACCCATAACCGTTCTCGTTGCTGGTGATCTTGCGGACGATCTCGACCTGGTCCATATTCCAGCCCGCGCCCACCCACGAGCCCTGTACGTCGCCCAGCACGCCGTCCAACGTGCCACTCGAATAGGAGAGCGCCAGATCCGGAGACATCCCGGCCCGGCCCGGCGGCATCCAGATCGGGATGCTGTAGCGCGAGGATCCCGTGAACAGGGATGTGTACGGCTGATCGAACAGCAACACATTCGCGCCGTTCTGCGGCAGGGTATTCCCCAATCCCGCGCCCCACACCGAGAAGTGCGCCGCCTGCACGGTCACGCTGTTGGTCTCCAGATTGATTTCCAGGATCGGTACCTTGACCCATACCTGGCCGGCTTCATCGTAGGTGGAGACAAATGCAGCCTGGCCGGCCGGCACGTGTTTGAGGTCCACATACCCGTCCAGATTGATCTCGAGAAACGCAGGTGCTTCGAATCCACCGGTCAACTTCTGCTGAATGTCGATCTGCTGCTCAGCGGCTCTGCCCTTTTGATCTTCTTGAACGGCCGTCGTTCGATAGATGTCGAGCTTGAACTGCAGCGCCGGACCGCGGCCCTGGCCCTTCCCCGTGGGAGCCGCACCCGGTGCAAGCGGTGAGACCACCAGGAAGGCACTGCCGCCATCGACGGCGTGGCCGACCGTCTGCTCCCCCACCTGAACATTGACCGGACCGAGTTCAGTCCACTGCCCCGGCCTGATCGCCGCGAATGAAGAGTCAGCGCTCGCTCCGGGAATGTCCACACCGATCGTGATCGGTTCAGTCTTATTGACGGATTGCCCGTCGGACAGGTTGACACTGTGCAGCCAGGCCTTTCCATGCAGGGCGCTGCGCTTTGCGGTCGTAAGCTGTATTGAATAGCTGAAATTCATTTCCGCCCCCGGCAAGATGGCCGCGATCACGTATGTAATCGCGTTCTTGCTGGAATCAAAAGAAACCGGGCTCGCAGCGTCCGGGCTGTATTCAAATCCGCTCTCAAGCACGTCCGTAAAAGTGAGATTGTTAAACGAATCATCGGAATGATTGCGGAGCGTAACCTGCAGCGTCACCAGCCGGTTGCTTCCGACCAGCGGGCGCGCAGCGACGACGTAAAACTCAAGTGGATCTTTTCCCGGGACGATGGAGGGTACTAGGTCCGGTTCTGGACCAGTACGGTCAGGATCAGTCGAGGCCGGTGGCTGGTAGTAGACAGGCTGCGGATTGGATAATTTCTGCTCTTGACCCGTCGTTTCGGTTGTGGCTTCGTCCTCCACCACCGAGCTAGCTGCGGCCGCGACCGGCACGACCAAATTCGAGATGATCACCGCAACAGTCGCAATCCTAACCCCCACTTCAATAATCCTTGGACGAGGCATCATTGTGAAAACCCTCCCTTACACCTTTTTGCCAAGATTGTCATGCGTGAGCCGCTTGATGCGTACTCCCCAAACAGCGATGAAATAATTGCGAAATTATCCGGATATTTGCCAAAATAGTCAATAGATGAGGCAAACAAAAAGGGTACGGTCGTCCGATTCCTGAACAACGCAACCGAAGCAGAATCCTTGCTTTTTCAGCTTAAACTGCTCCTTCGATCATCGCTTTACAGCCGGTGAGTCATGCAGCGGGCGCTGAAAACTGTTCCGGCTATAATTGGCTTCGGTCCTGCCTGCCCGGAGAAGGTCGAGCAAGGATGATTCCGGGGGCTTCTGAAACTCCTCGACGAAAGGTATTCATGACAATCGTTACGCCAGCTCGCAGTGAGATCGAAAAGCGCTATACATGGAATGCTGAGAGTATGTTCGCCGCCCGCGAAGCGTGGGACGCCGAGCTGCAATCCATCCTGGGGGCCGTCCCCACCGTCCAGGGTTATCAAGGAAAACTGGGCGAGGGCGCGGCGGCGCTCGCGGACGCGCTGACGGTCTACGAAGATCTGACGGCGCGTATGTACCGCGCCTTCGTTTACGCCGGGTTCTGCTACAGCGTGGACACGACGGACCAGGAAGCTGCGGCCATGCAGGACAGAGCCCAGAGCGCGTTCGGCCAGCTCAGCGCGGCTGCCGCGTACATCACGCCCGAATTGCTCTCTATCGGCAAAATGAAACTCGACGAATGGCTCAAACAAGAGCCGCGGCTCGCGGTCTACGAGCATTATGTGCATAACCTGTTCCGCATCCAGGCGCATGTCCGCTCGAGTGAAGTGGAGGAGATCCTCGGCATGCTGACGGACCCGTTCAGCGGACCATCCAATACTTCCAGCATGCTCACGAACGCGGATTTCAAGTTCACGCCTGCACAAGACAGCCAGGGAGGGCCGGCCGAGGTCAGCGAAGCGACGTTTTGGAAGATCCTGTACGACGCGGATCGTACCCTGCGCCAGACAACGTGGGAAAGTTATATGGACAAGCATCTGGAGTTCAAGAATACGCTGTCCAGCAATCTGGCCACCTCGATCAAGCAGAACGTATTCACGAGCCGCGTGCGCAGGCACAGCTCTGCGCTCGAGATGAGCCTGTTCTCCCAGAACATCCCAATCGACGTCTACCATAGCCTGCTCGAGACCTTCCAGCGGCATCTGCCGGTCTGGCACCGCTATTTTCAGATCCGCCGTAAAACCCTAGGCGTTGAGACGCTTCAGCCCTACGACATGTGGGCGCCGTTGACGCGCAACCGCGTGAAGATTTCCTACGAGCAGGCCGTGGATTGGATCGCGGAGGGCATGCTGCCGCTCGGCAAGGATTATGTGGGCACCTTGCGCAATGGCTGCCTCGAAGAGCGCTGGGTGGATGTGTATCCCAATCAAGGAAAACGCACGGGAGCCTTCTCGTGGGGCGCTCCGGGAACACATCCGTTCATTATGATGGCGTACACCGATGAGGTGTTCAGCCTGTCCACGCTCGCACACGAGCTGGGCCACTCGATGCATTCCTACCTCACCTGGCAGAATCAGCCGCTGGTGTATGCGGACTATTCGCTCTTCCTGGCAGAGGTGGCTTCGAATTTCAATCAAGCCATGGTGCGCGACCACCTTCTGAAAACAAATCCGGACCGCGATTTTCAGATCTCGTTGATAGAAGAGGCCATGGCGAACTTCTATCGTTATTTTTTCAGCATGCCGATATTGGCGCGCTTTGAGTTGGAAACGCATACGCGCGTGGAGAGAGGCGAGCCTCTGACCGCAGACGTGCTGGTCGGCCTGATGGCGGACCTGTTCGCGGAGGCCTATGGCGGCACTGTGCACGTGGACCGTGAACGCACCGGCATGACCTGGGCGTACTTTCCCCATCTGTTCAGCGATTACTACGTCTATGCCTACGCCACGGGCCTGGCCGGCGCGCACGCGCTGTGCGCCCGTGTCCTGCGCGGGGAACCGAACGCCGTCGAAGATTATCTCGGATTCCTGAGGTCAGGCTCGTCGGCTTACCCGGTTGAGGTGCTGAAGCGCGCCGGCGTCGACTTGACGACGCCTCAGCCCGTGGAGGAAACCTTCGCGGTCATGGAAGATTACGTGAATCGCCTCGAACAACTCCTGCAATAGCAGGTACAATTCTGCAGTCTTCAATCCTCAATCTTCAATCATCAATCGGAATTGACACATGCCTCAGACCCAGATCGCATGCCCGCGCTGCCGCCAGCTCATCACCGCCAACGTTGAACAGCTCTTCGACGTCACCACCGACCCGCAGGCCAAACAACGCCTGCTTGGCGGCGCGTCCAACTATGCCCGCTGTCCGCACTGCGGCTATGAAGGCCGGCTCGCCACGCCGATCGTCTATCACGATGCCGACAAGGAACTCCTGCTCACCTTCTTCCCACCCGAACTGGGCCTGCCGCCGAACGAGCAGGAGAAGTTGATCGGACCCATGATCCAGCAGATCACGGACCGGCTGCCCCCTGAGAAACGCAAAGCCTACCTGCTCAAGCCGCAGGCCAACCTGACCTTTGAATCTATGATCGAGACCATTCTCGGCAAGGACGGGATCACGCCGGACGTCATCAAGGCCCAACAGGAGCGCGTCGTGCTGATCGAGCGCCTGCTTCAAGCCAGCGCCCCCGACGTCCGCACTGAGATCATCAAGCAGAATATCGATAAATTTGACGAGCAGTTCTTCGCGCTTTTCAGCCGGCTGGCGCAGGGCGCGGCCGGCAGCGGCCAGGAAGCCGTGGCGCGCCAAATGGTCGATGTGCAGAAACAACTCCTCGAAGAGACCGAATTCGGGCGCGGGCTGAAGGAATCCGTGGGCGAGCTCGAGGCCGCCTCGAAATCGCTGCAGGAGGCGGGAAAAGAGCTGACCCGCGAGAAATTGCTTGAGCTGATCCTGGCCGCGCCGAATGACGCGCGCCTGCGTGCCTACGTGTCGCTGGCGCGCGGCGGCCTCGACTACATGTTCTTCCAGGCGCTCAGCGAGAAGATCGACAAGGCCAGTGGGGATGAAAAGAAGCGGCTCGAGGCGCTCCGCGAGAAACTTCTGGATTATACGAACGAGATCGACCGGCAAATGGAGGCACGTTTCAAGCAGGCGCAGGAATTCATCGAAGGTATCCTGGCCCAGGAGGATATCGCCAAGGCAACCCACGAAAAACTGGACGGGTTCACGCAGGACGCGGTTGACATCGTGCAGAGCATGCTGAGACAGGCTTCGGAGAAGAACGACTATGCCCGCATGGGTAAACTGCAGAAACTGGTGGAAGTCCTGCAAGAGGTCAGCGCGCCGCCGCCCGAAGTTGCCTTTATCGAAAAATTGCTCGACGCGCCCGACGACGCGGCCGTGGGGAAGATGCTGAACGAGAATGCGGCGCTTGTGAATGAACAGTTCCTCGAAGCGCTTAGCGGCTTGTCGGCGCAGATGGAATCTCAGGGCGGACAGGGCAATGACCAGGCGAAAGCCCTGGCCGGCAGGCTGAGCTCGATCTACAAGATCGCGCTAAAGATGTCCATGAAGAAAAACATGAGCTAGCAAAAAGAGACCGTCCTGCAAGGCGGTCTCTTTTGAAATGCCGCGGTCACTGGCTATCTCAATCCCTCGAAAAGATCGGTCTCGACGTTCCTGCCCCCGTTCACCAGGCTGAACGCGCGATAAAACGTGCCTTCGCCAAATAACCAGCCGAGCTTATCCGCACCCATTTCTCCGAGCGGGCCATACCCCGGCAACTGTGAGCGATGGCATCGCACCGCGGCCAGCACCTTCTCCATGTGTTCGGCGGTGGAAAAACGGGACGTGATCTCCCAATCCTGCCAGCCTTTGTGCTCCCGGATCACGCCGTCGATCTCCATGCTAATGCCGCCAAAGGTCTCGATGGCCCCCTTCACCAGATCCATGCTGTCTGCCATGTAATAGAACTTGGACACGCGGTGCGGTGGTCCATCCTTCGGATTGAAAGACGAGTCGGCCGCGCAAACGACTGCAGCGTTGGTGAACTGCGAGAGCGCGATGTGGTCGGGATGGCCATAGGCGCCGTCAGGTGAGAATGTCACCACCACCTGCGGCCGAATGCGCCTGATCTGCGCAGCGATCTTGCCGATGATCTCGCGGGGATCCGCCTGATCCACATCGCCATCCAGATATCCGAGGAAATTAACTTCGCGCAAGCCAAGGTGTTGCGCAGCGCAGCGCAACTCGGCTTCGCGCAGGCGGCCCACTTCGTCCAGGCCGGGATCCGGCCCGAGCGAGTCGAACCAGCCGCGCTCGCCGCGCGTCGCGCACACGAGATACGTCTCCACGCCTTCGGACGAATACTTGGCCAGCGTGCCGCCCAATCCCAGCGTCTCATCATCCGGATGCGGGAAGACGGCCAACAATCTTAAGGGTTCGGGCATATTGCTTTCCCTGCCGCGCAAGTGCTCTTTGAATTCTTGGAGTTTTTTTCGGGGCCGGCGGTCAACCCATCCGTTAATTATCCGTTTCCAAATCCGTTCATCCGTTCCCCAATCCGTTATTAACCGTTATTCCCCCGGAGGCGGATTTTCCAGCCTGACGCCGTGACCGCGGACCGTGTCGATGTACTGGTGCGTCGGATCGAGTGCCGCGAGCCGGTCGCGCAGACGGCGGATCAACGCGTCGAGGGCCTGGTCGGAAACACCCGCGGCCTGTTCCTCGCCCCAAACGGTCGCGACCAGGTCCGCGCGGCCGATCACCTGTCCCTGGCTTTCATACAGCAGCCACAAGAGTTTGAATTGCTGCGCGGAGAGCGGCGGCACCAGTTGTTGCTGGTTGACCCACACACGACGCGATTTTTGATCCATCATCAGCCGGCCGGGACGACCCACGCCGTCCGCCAGCGGCATGGTGGCATCCGAGGTGAGGTAAAGAAATTGCTGTGCCAGGCCGATGCCCAGCACGTCGCCGTCCTGCAGCATGACCGGCGCGCTCAGCTCCGTCCCGTTGTGGTGCGTGCCGTTCTTGCTGCCGAGATCTTCCAACATCACGCCTTCCGGCGTCGGCGTCAGGCGCGCATGAAAACGCGAGATCTGGCGGTCGGCGATCACAACATCGCAGGTGGCCTCGCGACCCAACACCAGCGCGTGATCCAACGGCCAGCGCTGTCCCTTCAGCGGACCTTCCTGCGCGACCAGAATGGGAAACTCTTCCTGATTTGCGTCCATCGACTCCCTTGCCGCGATACGATCGGGATTGCAGGTCCTGTCTTACTGGCTGAATTAATTTACCGGAGAGCATCCGGGAGTTGACGGATATATTCGTGCGACACTGGATTAACTGAACGAAACAAAGGAGTTTATAATATAGCAGAAAATCCTGTTTCTGTGCAGAATCTACGCCGAAATGATTGTGCAGAATGGATCTGAAGGAGAAGTGTGCCCCTCCCGTTGAAAAAAGAGGAGGTCCTGCGCGGCCGCTATAAGGTCCGGGAACGCATCGGACAGGGCGGCATGGGCAGCATCTACCTGGCGGACGATCTCCGCCTGGAAGGACGCCTGTGCGCGCTCAAAGAGGTCGAGTACGACCGCGCCCTCCCGCCCAAAATCCTGGATGAGGCCCGCGAGCAATTCCTGCGCGAGGCCACGGTGTTGGCGCGCCTGGATCATCCCAATCTGCCGAAGGTTTCGGATTTCTTTTCGAACGGCCCGCGCGACTATCTGGCCATGGACTACGTCCCGGGCAAGGATCTGCGCGAGCTTATCCTGGCGGCGCGTCGCAACAAGACCTTCCTGGACGAGAACGAAGTGCTCGGCTGGGCAAACCAGCTTGCCGACGCGCTCGCCTATCTGCACCGCCAGGATCCTCCGATCATCCACCGCGACATCAAGCCAAGCAATCTGAAGATCACACCGAGCGGCGTGTTGAAGCTGGTGGACTTCGGATTGGTGAAATTGCTGGTGCCGGAGGAGGTGACGATCACCATCATCCAGGGACAGGGCACCGCGCTGTACACGCCCCTCGAACAATACGGAGGCGATGACGCCCACACGGATGTGCGGGCCGACATCTACTCCTTCGGCGCGACCTTGTATCATCTCCTGACGAATGAGCCGCCGATCGAGGCACGCCGCCGGTTCCTTCGGCCGAACAGCCTGCTCCCGATCCGGCAGATCAACCCGGCCGTGACCTTGCGGACGGAGCGCTCGGTGCAATGGGCCATGGCCCTGCACCCGGATGAGAGACCCGAGTCGATGCAGATCTTCGCAGAAGTGTTGTTCGGTCACCGTGATTTCTCCACGGGGCCGATGCCGAAGCGTCCCTCCTACCGATCCCTGTGGGAGTTTGCGGTCGCTCCACCGGAGAGCGCACTGCTGTGGGCCTCGGCCGGATTACTCCTGATCAGCCTGATCGCTACACTGACGCATCAATAAGAAAAGAAGGACGGGCGTGGCGCCCGTCCTTTTCATGATCCTATTGAGCCTTGGATTTGACACGCTGATGCCACGTCCAGGCGGCCAACAAACCTACCAGCTCGCCGAGAAACGTGATTACCAACAACGCCGCCAGACCGCTGCGCGCCGCCCAGGCCAGGCTGCCCGGCAGGCCGAGCGCAAGATAGTTGTAGCCGACCAGTCCGCCCAGCAGCACGGACAAAGCCCAGCGGATGCCCTCGCGCACACCCTTCAGCCGGCTGACCGCCCAATACGTCAGCCACATCCCGCCCGCCAGCAACATCACCGCGACGAACCATCCATTGAAACGCGGATAGCCCGCGTTGGTTACATAGTCATTCTGACTCGCAACCGGCGCCGCGGCCGGCGTTGGCTCTATGCTGTTCGTGAGTACCGGCACCACCACCGTCACTGCCACCGCGCCGCTGCTGGAGACGTCCATTCGCAGGACTTCCGAGATCGCAGCGGGCTCGCTCGTGGCATGGATTTCCAAAAGACCGGTCTTATCCAGGCCGAAGGCGGAGCGTGCGATGCCCTGCGACGTGACGGCATCCACTTGTTGCAAGATTCCGCCGCCCTCGCCGGTCAACGTCATGGAGAAACGCACAACCGTGCCGTCCGGAACCGGATGGCCGTTGTGATCGCGTATCACGCCGGTGCGGACCGCGATCGTATCGCCGATCTGGAATAGTGGCACAGCGGTCGGCTCCGCGGTGATCTGTGGATCGACCGGTCCCGGTATGGGCGCAAGATCGAGCGAGAGCGAAATGATCTGATTCGGATCCGGGGACATGACCGCGATCAGGTCATAGCCGACGCCGGGCACCGAGACGGGCGAAGCGCCCAGCGGTGTAAGCTCTTGGAATAGCAGACGGGCCGCGACGTCGACGAACGGCGGCTCCTTGCTGAACAACGCGTAATAAGCCGTCAGCTTGGAAATATCGGTCGCGTCCATATAATAGGGCGCGCCGAACGAAAACAGGATGACGCGGCGGTCGCGCAGGAGCTGCTGGCGCTCCGCGAGGAAGCGGCTGATGAGCTCGGGCTGGCCGCGGGTGGCGTCGGTCACAAGCAGGATCACCCAGTCCGCGCGCGCCAGATCCGTCTCGATATACGGCGGGCTCTTGCCATCCAGCATCTGCTGAAGATGGTCGAAGGCATAGGAGGAGACGCGGAATGTGGAGGTCTGGTTGTCACCCTCCGGGCCGTACAGCCGCAGGACCGCCTCCTGGAGCGCCTCGATGCCGAGGCTCGGCACTTCGGGGCAGGTGCTGCATTGTTTGACGACCGCCGTATCCGTGATGAACACCAATCGCTCGCGGACTTGCGGCGGAACCGGCATCACTGCCGGCAGGTCGAGCGCGTTCGGGCTGATCAAGGCGGCCGAGCTGCGCGCAACGTTGAAGGTCACATCTGTGGCATTGCCAACCGGTGTCAGCGCTGCGTCGTCGGTCACCACGCGCGCGAGCGTGAAATTTCCGTACAGATGCTGCTTCATCGTGAGGATCCGCATGACGGCCTCGTCAACGCGCTGAGCGAAGGCAGGATCTTCGCCGTATTTCTGCGTAAAGAAATCCAGGATCTGGATGGTGGTTTGATACGCGTCCACGGTATCGCTCGATACCTGCTGGCCGAGATATAGGAGGTCATTGCCGGCCAGCAGCGCGTCGCGGGCCGTCAGCCGGCGAGAGTAGGTCTGGCCGCCCTGGGCATAGAAATCGCGCACGGCGCGCGTGCCGAGATCATCGCTGACGATCAGGCCGCCGGCCTGACGCCAGGCTGCGAACTGCGGCAGGCCCATGATCTGGGAGAGCGCCTGCGGATCAAAACTCACCGGCCGGGTCGTCGCGCGGATGTTTCCCTGGAAGCCCTGATAACGAATGTGCGAGAGCAGCAAGCCGTCCACGGTGGCTTCGGGCGACGGGGCATAGCCCGTAACCGCAAAGAACGGCGCCAGCTCGATCTGCTTGAGTTGTTCGAGCGATTTTCGGACGGTGGCGACCTCTTCCTCCGGAAGACGGTCCGAGCCGCCGCGGCCCGGGAAATGTTTGGCGATCACCAGCAGACGGTTCTGGCTCCCCGCGTGCAGTCCGGTCACGTATGCCTGGCCCATCTCACCGACCCAGTACGGGTCGCCGCCGAAAACGCGCGTGCCGAGGTCGCCTGCCTCCGTGTTGGGAGTCTCCAACACATCCAGCGATGGACCGAAAAAAAGATTGAAACCAAGGGCCGAGAGCTCCGAGCCCATGACCGCGCCGACCTGCTCGGCCAGGTTCGGATCCCACGTGGCGCCGATCGCCATCTCACCGGGCAGAGGCGTCAGCCCGCTCAGGATCTGATCGGTCGGATATCCGTTGCCCTCTTGCGAGATTCCGATGAGGAGAGGCACATATTCGCGGTCGACCGAAACGCCGGTCACCGGGTCGACCTGATTCGTCGCCGCGCTCTGCCACTCGATGCGCTGCAGCGATTCGATCAGCTTGTGGGCTTCAGGGATGGTATCGGGCGCGGCCGCGAAATTGTCGTTGCCGGCCAGCAGCACCACGCCGCCCACATGGTAATTTGCGATGAGATCATAGATCAAGGATTCGCTGCCCGAATCGCTGCCGGTAAAAGTCACAAGGAACAATTGACCCACCCGTTCCTCCGGCGTCATCGATTCGAAAAGCTGTGTAACCTGCGATTGTCCGGCGGGCGAAGCCTGCACGGCAGCAACCGGCGCGAAGAATGAAGCGATGATGACCAGCCGCATGAGCAAAAGCATCACACGCTTCACGCCCATGATTTCTCCGAAAAGCGAGACAAGATCGAGGCGTGCACTTCGGGCTGAATATTCCCGCCGGTGATCAGCGCCACTGCGGGAGCGCCGCTGACCTGCCCGGATAAGATCGCCGCCAGCGTGACCGCGCTGGATCCTTCGATCGTCTCACGGTATTCATACCATGCAAAGGCGATCGCCTGCGCGATCTGCTCCTCGGAAACCAATAGCACATCGTCCGCGAATTCCTGCAGCAATGGGATCGTCACGGAATCACGTTCCAGCGCGCCGGATAGGCCGTCTGCCAGTGTGGGCAGATCCGGGAGTCCCTCCTGCGGGCGGCGGTGGAACACCGCGTGCGCGAAGGGCGAGGCCTGGCTTTGCACGCCGACCAGCCGCGGGCGGGGACGCGCGCTCACCAATGCCGCGCCGATTCCCGAGATGAGTCCGCCGCCGCCCACCGGCACAATCCAATTCTCGGCAGGCTCAGGCAAGTCTTCCAGGATTTCCAACGCGATCGTTCCCTGTCCCGCGATGACCTGCGCGTCGTTATACGGAGAGATCCAGGTCTTCTCTTTCCGCGCCGCATATTCGCGGCCGGCAATCTCGGCGTCCGCATATCCGCCCTCGACAAAATGCACTTCAGCGCCAAGCGCGCGCATCGCGGCGACCTTCTTTTCGACGGCCTGTGCCGGGACGAAGACCTCCACGCGCGCACCGCTGGTTTGCGCAGCCAGCGCCACGCCCTGCCCATGATTTCCGGCTGAGACCGCCACGAGCCCGGCCTCGCGTTCCCACGGCTCCAGGCTTAAGACTTTATTGAATGCGCCGCGCGCTTTGAAAGAGCCGGTGACCTGCCGGTTTTCCCATTTGATATACGTCTGACGGCGCGCGTCGAACGTGAGCGGCGTGCGACGGATGTGCGGCTCGATGCGCGCCCGGGCCTGGTCCAGCCATTCGGACGGGATCACGCACCCCTCCCCATGCCGCGCGCAGCGATCAGCGGATCGTCGCTGAAGATGCCGTCCACGTGCCAGCCCGTCAGACGTCGCGCTTCTGCTTCAGTATTCGCGGTCCACGCGTGGATTCGGCGTCCCAAACGATGGACGCGTTCGATCAGCGCAGGATCTGTGTCGGAGATGTGAGCATGCAGGGCCTGGAAATCGCCGAGATGGAAGACGAACGAACGCGCCCACGCGCCCTTCCAACCGGGAAGCGCCAACAGTCCGCGCGGGACTTCCGGCAGCAGGCGCGCGGCCTTTTTCAAATTGGCCGCATAAAACGAAGAGAACAGGACCTGTCTTTGCATCTTGTGTTGCTTGATGAGCGCGCACGTTGTTTCCACCAGTTGATCGTGCGGCGTGGAGTAATTGGTCAATTCCACGTTGATGATACCCCGTTTGCCGATCGTTTCGAATACTTCTTCGAGCGTGGGAATCCGCGCCCCGCGGAATTCGCGCGATGAGGACCGCCCCGCGTCGAGGGCGCGCATCTCCGCGGCGGAGAGGTCGCGGACGCGGCCGCGTCCGCCGGTGGTGCGATCCACGCTGGCATCATGGATTACCATGACCCGCCCATCAGCGCTGAGCTTGGCGTCCAATTCCACCCCGTCCGCCCCCTGTTCCAACGCCAGCTCAAAGGCCGGAACAGTATTCTCCGGCGCGTGCGCGGAGGCGCCGCGATGGGCGAAGAGTACAGGACCACGAATATCTTCGAACATCGGGAACAGCGTTCATGCAGCAGACACCGGCGTTTTGCCGGGAGGCGTTTTAGATCTCGACGAAGTAGGCCTGCGCGGCCCGGTCGATCATCTCGCGCGTCATCGTCGGCTGGACGGCCAGATAGGCGGAGATGTCAATGATCTGGTCACACAAGTCGCGAGGATGCGAGGCGCGCAGCTTGCGGTTGCGCTTGATATACCATTCTTGCAGCAGGTATGCGAGGCCCTGGTCGTTATACTCGATCTTCTTATCGGCAGACACGCGGCGGAAGATCTCGCGATAGTCCTCAAAAGACGGATCGCCGATCTCCACTTTGTGGCGCAGCCGGCGCAGGAAGGCCTCGTCCACCAGGTCTTTCGGCGGCAGGTTGGTCGAGAAGACCACCAGCACGTCGAACGGCACCTCGACCTTGCGGCCGTTGTGCAGCGTCAGGTAATCCACGCGGTTCTCCAGGGGGACGATCCAGCGGTTCAGCAGATCACGGGGACGCACCATCTGACGACCAAAGTCGTCGATCAACAGGATGCCGCCGTTCGACTTGACCTGGAAGGGTGCCTCGTAAAACTTGTGCGTATCATCGTACACCAGGTCCAACCCCTCCAGCGTTAGCTCGCCGCCGACGATGATGAAAGGTCGGCGGATGCGCACCCAGCGCGGGTCCCGGCGCGTGTTGGCGCGCAGGTTTCCGGTCGCGCCATCGCCGTTGCCGCCGGATTCCGGCGCCAGCTTGTGGCTGACGGCGTCGTAGACCTTGACGACCTGCCCGTCCAGATACAACGCGTAGGGAATGAACATGTCCTGGCTAAGCACCATGTTTCCGAAAGCCCGGGCGATACTTGTCTTGCCATTGCCGGGCGGTCCGTACATAAATATGGAGGAGCCGGAGTTCAAGGCGGGGCCGAGCCTTTGGAAGGTGGCTTCGGAAATGACCAGTTGAGAGAGGATCTGCCGCATGGTGCGCGCGGTGACGGTCAGGCGGCCGCTCTTCTGGCGGCGGATGGCCTCGCTGTACACTTCGAACGGCACCGGTGCAGGCCCGGCGTATTGGCTGCGCTCGAGAGCCTCACGCGCCCGGATGATGCCGGCGCCGGTGATCCCATAGGTATACGCGCCCTCTCCCAAGCCGCCCTGCGAGGACTTGATCTCGATGAGTTTCTCCGTCTTCAATGCGGTGAGCAGCTGGTCCGTCACGCCAGCGAAGGGCAGCGTCATCTCCTCGGCCACTTTCAAACCCGTCAAATAGCCGCGGAAATACAACACCTTGAGCGCAAGATCCTGCAGCCAAAGCGGGGAGAGTCCCGTGTCTTCGACGCTGGTGATCTGGGGCGGAAGAAATGAGCCCGTCGCAACCGTGAGCGAACCTGCTTGTCTTGTCATACCGCCTTCCATCCCAGGAGGGGATGTGAAATAGAGATAATTTCTAGGAACGAGCTAATTATACTGCCACTTGCTTGGTCCGCCTGGCTCCAACGAGCCACCGCGCGCGGAGCAAAATGCGCCCGGAAGCGCAAATTCCGCCGGGATTTGTAGTTTACAAAGTGCTGCGTCTATATTGACATGCACTTGATATGTTTTGGAGAAGCAGTATAATCCGTTCGGCATGAAACTATCCGTCATAATCCCTGTTTACAATGAAGTTGAAAGCATTCAAGAGATCCTGAAGCGTGTCAAGGCCACCAAAATGGCCCGGCAGATCGTGGTGGTGGACGACGGCTCGCTGGACGGCACCCGCGACCTGCTCAAAAAGCTGGACGGCAAGGGCAGCGTCCAGGTGATCCTGCACGAGAAGAACCAGGGCAAGGGCGCCGCAGTGCGCACCGGTATGAATGCGGCCACCGGCGAGGTGCTGCTCATCCAGGATGCCGACCTGGAGTATGACCCGCGTGACTACCCGATCCTGCTCAAGCCGATCGAGGAGGGCATCGCCGACGTGGTATACGGCTCGCGCTTCCTCGGCGGTCCGCGGCGGGTGGTGATGTTCTGGCACATGATCGCCAATTACATGCTGACCTTCATGACCAACGTCCTCTACAACACGATCTTGAGCGATATGGAAACCGGCTACAAGGTTTTCCGCCGCAAGGTTGTGGACGGCATGCCGCTGCACGCCCGGCGCTTCGACTTCGAACCGGAGTTCACCGCCAAGGTCCTCAAGCGTCATTTCCGTATCTACGAAGTGGCGATCTCGTTCAACCCGCGCGATTACTCCGAGGGCAAGAAGATCAAGCTGCGCGATGCGTTCGAGGCGGTCTGGACGCTGATCAAATACCGATTCGTGGATTGAGTGATGTTCCCGGCGCAGTTGTACTGTGCCCTACGCTGCTCACCGGCGGGCTAAGCCCGCCGGGAAACCAGATAAAAAAAGAGCGGCCCAAGCGGGTCGCTCTTCTCGCACAGGTTTTGACGCAGTTGCACTGCGACAAAAAAAGGCGGCAGCATAACCGCCGCCTTAACTCGAGAGCTTAGAAGCGCTTACGGACTTACGTACACCTTGTAATCCAGTACGTAATCGCCCGCCGAGTAATCCGCCGATCCGTCATTGATCGCGGACGTGAACGTGGCGGTCGTCCTCAGATGATGTTCGCCGGCCGGCCAGCCGCTCAACGCGGTGTACGTGAGCCGGCACTGCTGACCGTTGAATTCGGTTTCAAAGCTCGTCATTTTGTCGTTGGAAACGACCTCGCCGTCCAGCTCGAACTTCAGCTTGATCTTTTCGAGATTCTGCGCCAGCGTCTCGGCATCCGCGGCGCACCATGCGTACGCCCAGATGGCCGTGTCCTCCGTCAGCGGGACAGAGTAACTCACGATGCCGGGGGTGGCAAACGCCGCGGCCTCATACTGTTCGCGCGCCATGTCTTCGAGGAACGTCGTCCCACCCGTCAAGGCGGTCTCGGCCTCAGCGTGGCCGGCAACCTTCGGCGCGCCTGCGGGCGCGATCCCCGCGCCGAGCGGCTGGAGGACCGCGTCCACGCCGGCATTCAACACCACGTCATCGGTGCTGAAGACAGTGGTCTCATCGACGGGAACGCGCAGTGTGGGCGGCACGCCCTGTCCCTCGAGGAAGATGCTGCCATCGGGCAACGTGAAGCGGCCGGTGGGAACTTGCAATGAAAAGCCTTCCGGCAGGTTGAACTGTCCGCGCGCCACCTCGGCCTCGACTCCCGCCGTTGGGTATTGGCCGACCACGATCATGCCGGGCACCTGGCTGAAGCCGTAGGACTCGATCTCGCATGCGCTGAAGCAAGCCGGCCCCACCAACAGCACCATCTTGTCGAAGCTATATTGATTTTGATTCGGAAATACTTTTTCGCGCAGCCCATCCGGCTCGAATTTTCCGGTTGCGTCGCTGTAGTATTCCAGCAGACCCATCGGGATCTCCTGGTCGTACAGGAATCCCGCCAAACCCAGCGGCGCACCGCCGTTGTTATAGCGCATATCGATCACGATGCCCGCGACCTCGCGGGCCTGGAACTGCTGCAGCGCCCGCTCGAACAGGCGGATGACCAGGTTGAGGTCATCGTAGTTGCTGTTGATGCGGATGTATCCCACCTGCGCGTTGCCGGACTTGATCACCTTCGAATCCACCGGGAGCAATGGATCGGTGTCCACACCGAAGTAGAGCGAGGTGCGGCTGAAGGACTGTCGCTCAGCCACGGCTGTCAAACTGGCAATCTGCGCGGCGCCGCCAGGATTGATGTAGCTCACCTCGGCCTCGGCCCCGGGCTGGGCACGCAGGAGATAGCGCAGTTGCTGGTAACGGATGGCGAAGTCGGAAGACTGCAGCGAGTAGGATTGTGCAGCGCTCAGGGCATCTTCGATCGGCTGACCGTTGAAAGCCGTCACCTCTGCGCCGACCTGAATACCCGCTGCTGCGGCTGGCCCGTCTTCCATGACATAGACCACTACCACGCGGCCGTCATCCAATTGGCGGATGGCGAAGCCGTATCCGCCCGTCGTGGCGGCCTGGAAGTCCTGGTTGGCAATGTCACCGCCGTCCAGGCCGACGTGTCCGTCTTTGAACGCCCAGGTGAAATCCCTGAACGCCAGATAGAAGGCGGTTGCATCCTTGTCTTTCTCGGCCTGTTCGATGCGCGGTTTGATTTCGGCATACAACACGTCCCAGTCCGGCGGTTTGCCTTCGATTCCGTTGAACGCGTATTCCTTTTTGAGGATCTCGAATGTCTTGTCGAACGCTTCGGTGTAAGAAAGCTTGGCAAAATCCTTGATCGCCACATCCGCCGGCTCGTAGAGCGTCAGCTCCGGCGTGGCGCTTTGCACGAAGGCGAACGGATCCTGGTCAAGATCGACGACCGTGTACCCAGCAGGCAGGTCGGCGGCCGGATCATCGGCCGTGAACAACATGCCATCCTCGCCAAAGCCGCTTGGGAATTGCTGCTTATCGTCGGCCGCCCACACCACCAGCTTGCCGCCGATGACTTCGTCGTTGTTTTCGGTATCGGTCTTGATCGAAGCCAGGTAGTTCGGCCAGCCGCGCGAGCGGTCATCGCCTTCGGAGAATGGCCCGCCGTACAAGTTCGGCGAATAGCCGACGGCGAAGATCTGCACGCCCTGCTCGGCATCGCCGTCGTTGTCTACATCGCTGAACTCGCCCTGCGGCAATTCCGGCAGGCTCAAGTCGAATGTGCCGCTCAGAGACTCAAGATCGAAGGTCATGAATCCGAGCACCTGTGAATCGACGGGCAGTTCCCATTCCTCGTCACGGATCACAAATCCGTGCATGTCCAGCAATGCCACCGCGTTCTCGACATAATAGGTGGCCAGCACGAAGTCGTTGCTCACGGTGTATTTGCCGGTGATCCTGGAAGGCGGTCCGCCGGGATCGGGCGCCTGCGTGACCGGCGTCTTCGCAGAACAGGCCGCCAGGAACAGGCTCAGGGCGATCAGGATCGCCGATGCTTGGAACCATCGTTTTTGCATGGGGAGCTCCTTAAGAGGACGAATGCAGCCCATTATAACTCGCGAAATCTCAGCCGGAAATGAGACCTGTCTCATCCGCACCGCCGCGATGTATAATCCGGGCCGTGTCGGATTGGAAGCAGGATCTGCACCTTGAATTCAGCCGGGCCGAGTCGGCTCGGGCGCGCGGCAACGAGGGCCAGGCGCGCGTCTGTGCGCGTCGTGCGGCCGGGATTGCGATCCGCGAATTCCTGGCGCGCGCGGGGACGCCCGCACAGGGCGCGAGCGCCGTCGACCTATTGAACGCGATGAAGGACGACCCGCGCTTCCCCCGTGACCTTGAGCCGGTTCTCGAGCATTTGACCGTGCGCGTGGCTGAGAATTTCCGCCTGCCCGTGGACGCGGACCTGGTCGCCGAGGCGCGGCTCCTTTGCCGAACCCTCCTGCCCGACTGGGAAAACAAATAGACCCCGCCGGTCTCGCGCCGTGACAGCGGAGACCAATGGGGTCCGGTTTTCGTGCGGTACTTAGCCTTCGCGGCGCCCGAACAGGTAATAAAGCGCCCGGGCGACGGTGATCAGCACCAGCAGGGCGGACATAACCCCCCCGAATGCCAGGAACAACGAGCGCCAGTCGCGCAGCCGGATGATGATCTCGGATCGTTGGGGCATGCGCAGGCGCCCGCGCAGGCGGACGATCAGGTCCCTCGAAGGCTTCACCGGGCGCAAGGTCCCAGCCAGGTGCGCTTCCAGGGCATCCAACTCTTCATTATTTTCTGAGATATTCTCGATCTTATCCATTCCTGCTTTTCTTTCTCTCCGGGTGCTATAACCCCGAACATCTCAAAACGCGTCATTTCTCATTCGCTGTCCAGGCTGATGACCTGGTCGCCCAATTGGTCGCGCAGGGCGAGCAGCGTGCGATGATACAGGCTCTTGACCGCGCCTTCGCTGCGGCCCATGATCTGCCCGATCTCGGCGTTGGACATGTTCTCCACGAACTTCAAGATCAGCAGACTTTGGCGCTCAGGTGGCAGCCGCCGGATCAGCCGCAGAAGCGATTCCTGCTCCTGGGACCGGACCAGGTTCTTCTCCGGGTGGTCGCCCTTGGCCGTAAGGACCGGCACATCATTGAGCGGGATTTCCTGCCGGCGGCTGCGGTCCCGGTGCCAGTTCGCCACCAGGTTGTGGGCAATACGATACAGCCAGGCTGAAAAAGGAACGCCGCGGTCCGTGTAGTTGTGGATGTGATTCATCGCCCGCTGAAAAACGCGGGCAGTCAGATCCTCGGCATCATGCAGATTCCCCGTCCGGTAGTAGACATAGTTGAAGATGCGGTCCACATAGCGCTCATAAAGAAACCCGAAGGAATCCTTATCGCCCTGCGAGGCGCGTGCAAGCACATCTTCTTCTTTTACTTCGGGATCCGGCACTCATTAAACCCTACCGGCGGGTATGACAGCCATAACCCCGCCGGATTTGAGAAGTTTCACAGAGTATAACATGCGGCCGATGCGACGAAAGTACTACCCAACGCGCGCAAAAAGAGTAGGAGCGCGAAGTAGGGTTAACCCTACCGATGATCGTGGATCAAACTCCTATAATAACGAAAACCGTTTCAAAGGAGAATCCCATGAAAATGTGCTACTTTGTTTTTGCGTTGCTGCTGGCGGTGCTGGCAGCGGCTGCGATCGGACGATCGGCTTTCGCGCAAGACGGCTGCACGACCGATCCCGCGACGGGCAAGGTGACCTGACCGCCGGATGACAAAAATTCGGCAGCTAAGCCGTTCTGCCGTCGCTTTTACAGTCCTTAGAGACGGTATTATGACGGTACTGAAATCTATCACCTGCATATTAACAAAGCTTCGATAACCCATTGGTATAATCAAAGGTCGTGCAATTTCATGAACACCATGTCCAGGGGGCAACCCTGCGTGGACATTTCCAGAACGTATGTGCTATAATTGATTTATGGCAAGGAGCAGCATGAGTTCCAATACCATCCGTGTCGTCGGCGCACGCGTCCATAATCTGAAAAACCTAACCGTCGAGATCCCGCGCGACAAGCTCGTGGTCGTGACCGGTCTCTCCGGCTCCGGAAAGTCATCCCTTGCGTTCGACACCATCTTCGCCGAGGGCCAGCGCAGATATGTCGAGTCGCTGTCGGCCTACGCCCGCCAGTTCATCGGCCAGATGGACAAACCGGACGTCGACTACATCGAGGGCCTGTCCCCCGCAGTTTCGATCGACCAGAAATCCACCTCGCACAACCCCCGCTCCACCGTCGGGACCGTCACCGAAATCTACGATTTTATGCGCCTGCTGTACGCACGCGTCGGCGTCCCCCACTGTCCGATCTGCGGTCGCGAGGTCGTTAAGCAGTCAGCGCAAGAGATCGTCGACGCGGTGGAAAAACTTCCGGAGGGCGCGCGCGTGCTGGTACTCGCGCCGCTGGTGCGCGGCCGCAAGGGGACCTATCAAGCCGTGTTCGAAGAGATCCGCAAGTCCGGCTTCGCGCGGGCGCGCGTGGATGGCAAGGTCTACGGCCTCGACGAAGACATCAATCTCGACCGCTACAAGCAACACACGATCGAAGCCGTGGTGGACCGGCTGGTTCTCAGCCGTCCTGAGGAAAAAGAAGAGCGCAAAGCCGCGCGCACGCGCTTGACCGACTCGATAGAGACGGCGCTCAAGTTCGGCGAAGGCTACATGACCATCGCGCAGATGGACGGCCAGAAGCCATCCGGCGATGGCCGCGGCAAGGACGCCGCAGCAACGCCCGACCTGCATTTTTCCGAACACCTGGCATGCCCCGAGCATGGCATCAGCATCGGCGAGATCGAGCCGCGCACGTTCTCGTTCAACACGCCGCACGGCGCCTGCCCCGATTGTCAGGGCCTCGGCTCCAAATTGGAGATCGACCCCGACCGCATCATCCCGGACCCGGAGCGATCGCTGAACGAGGGGGCGATCGTAAGCATGGAGTGGAGCGGACCCAAGGACGAAGGCGGCTATTACTGGCAGGGTCTGCAGTCCGCCGCGAAGCACTACAAGATCAACCTGGATAAAGCCGTCAACGAATTGACGAAGGAACAGATGCAAATCGTTCTGTACGGCACCGGCGACAAGCAGGTCCAGATGGTGTATCAAAGCGGCAACGGCAACCAATTCAAATTCAACCGCGCATTCGAGGGCGTGATCACGAATCTCGAACGACGCTACCGCGAGACCAACTCGGAATATATCCGCGAGAAGATCTCGGAGTACATGACAGACCGGCCATGTCCGACCTGTCAAGGCAAACGGCTCCGCCCCGAGGCGATCGCGGTCACCGTCGACGACGTCAATATCATTGAAGCCACCGGCTGGCCCGTCAACCGCACCCTCGAGTGGGCCGAGAAACTCTCGGGCTCGAAGTCACCGTTATCGAGCCGGCAGAAGGCGATCTCCGAACGGATCTTAAAGGAGATTACGGAGCGGTTGGGCTTCCTTGTCAACGTCGGCCTGGATTATCTGACACTTGGCCGCTCGGCTGCCACGCTTTCCGGCGGAGAGGCACAGCGCATCCGGCTCGCCACGCAGGTGGGTTCCCGCCTGGTCGGCGTATTGTACGTGCTGGATGAGCCGTCCATCGGACTGCATCCGCGCGACAACACTCGTTTGCTAAACACCCTGCGCGGTCTGCGCGACCTCGGCAATACAGTTCTGATCGTCGAGCACGATGACGAGACCATTCGCACCGCGGACTGGGTCATCGACCTGGGTCCCGGCGCCGGCGAGCACGGCGGGCGCTTGATCGCGGAGGGCACACCGGCGACGATTTTGGCTCACCCAAAATCATTGACCGGCGCGTACCTGTCGGGGCGCAAACAGATCGAGGTCCCGAAAGAGAGGCGGGAGGGAAACGGCAAGTCCCTGACCATCGTCGGCGCCAAAGCCAACAATCTCAAGAACATCACCGTCAAGATCCCGCTCGGCAAACTGGTTTGCATCACGGGGGTCAGCGGTTCGGGCAAGTCGACCTTGATGACGGATGTGCTGTACAACCAGCTCGCCGAGCAGTTGATGGGCGCGCGCACGCAACCAGGCAGCCACGATCACATCGATGGCGTCAAGCACCTCGACAAGATCATCAACATCGACCAATCCCCCATCGGCCGCACGCCGCGCTCCAACCCCGGCACGTACACGGGGCTGTTTGACGAGATGCGCAAATTGTTTGCCGAGCTGCCCGAGAGCAAAGTGCGCGGCTACAAGCCCGGGCGTTTTTCGTTCAACGTGCACGGCGGACGGTGCGAGGCCTGCCAGGGACAGGGCGAGTTGCGCATCGAGATGCAATTCCTGCCGGATGTTTATGTGCCGTGCGATGTCTGTCACGGCTCGCGCTTCAACCGCGAAACCCTGCAGGTGAAGTTCCGCGATCAGTACAGTATCGCGGACGTCTTGAACATGACGGTCGAGCATGCGCTGGAGGAATTCAAGAGTTTTCCGTCAATGCTGAACAAGCTGAAGCTGCTGAATGAGGTGGGCCTGGGCTATGTCAAGGTCGGCCAGCCGGCCACGACGTTGTCCGGCGGTGAAGCCCAGCGCGTGAAACTCTCCAAGGAACTTTCCCGCCGCGCCACCGGCCGGACTCTTTATGTACTGGACGAGCCGTCCGTCGGGCTGCATGCGGCCGACGTGCACAAGTTGATCGAGGTTCTGCAGCGCCTGGTGGATGCAGGCAACTCCGTACTCATCATCGAGCACAACCTGGATATTATTAAGATCGCCGATTGGTTGATCGACC
>DASXQN010000134.1:0-3306 GCA_036507155.1 Anaerolineales bacterium | reverse complement strand
GTCAGGCCCACGCCCATTTTCTCATCGAGCGAAACCTCGACGCCCATTTGCGCCAGCAGATTCAGCGTCGTGGTGACGTCGCGCAGGTGGGGGAGATTCTGCACCCGCAGCGTTTCCGGCGTCAGGATGGCGGCGCACAGGATCGGCAGGGCCGCGTTCTTGGCCCCGGAAATGCGCACTTCCCCGGTAAGCGGCACGCCGCCCTGGATGATCAGCTTGTCCACGGAAACCTGTCGAAAGGCTATCGGGTAGCCCAATCCTCGGGCGTCAGGGTCCTCATGGACAACGCGTGAATTTCCTCGCGCATGCGATCCCCCAGCGCCCGGTAGACCACCTGGTGTTGCTGCACCCGCGTCTTGCCGCGGAATTCCGGGCTCACGATCACCGCCTCGAAATGATGGCCGTCGCCGACCACCTCGACGTGATCGCACGCGAGGCTGCCCTGGATGTAGGACCTGACCTGTTCGGGGGTGATCATTTCAACGGCTTCCTCAGTGGCGAAGCTTGTAACCGCGCTTGAGCATCGACAAGGTGGCGAATGATAAGGCCAAAAGGGAGCCCCCCACAATCGCGAGACTCAGATATGGCGACACGTCGGATACGCCGAAGAAGCCGTAGCGAAAGCCGTCAATCATGTAAAAGAAAGGATTGACGTGCGACACCTGCTGCCAGAACTGCGGCAGCGAGTGGATCGAATAGAACACGCCCGACAGGAAAGTGAGCGGGATGATGACGAAATTCTGGAATGCAGCAAGCTGATCGAACTTGTCGGCCCAGATGCCGGCAATGATGCCGAGCGTGCCCAGGATCGCCGACCCGAGCAGTGCAAAGAAGACCACCCACAGCGGGTTCTGGACCGGCAACGGGACGAACATCGCGGTAATGACGAACACACCGAGTCCGACAACCACGCCCCGTACGGCGGAAGCCAGTACGTAGGCGCCAAAGAATTCGAGGTGCGACAACGGCGGCAGCAGGATAAAGACGATGTTGCCGGTGATCTTGGACTGGATCAGGCTCGACGAGCTGTTGGCAAAGGCGTTCTGCAGCAGCGACATCATCGCCAGGCCGGGTATCAGAAACGAGGTATAGCGCACCCCCGGGTAAATCTGCACATGATCTTCAAGCACGTGCGAGAAGATCAGCAGGTACAGAAGCGCGGTGAGCACCGGCGCCAGGATGGTCTGGAAGCTCACCTTCCAGAAGCGCAGGATCTCCTTGTAGAACAGGGTGGAGAAACCGGTCATCGTAATCTCACTCCCTGCGCATGATGGCAACGAAAACTTCCTCCAGGTCGGGCTGCTCCAGTTCCATTGCCGCCACCTCGAACCCGTTGTCGCGGATGGTACGCAGCACGCCTTCGACATCGGCGTAATCATGCAGAGCCAGCACGTACTCGCCGCTCACCTGGGCGGCCGCCAGCATCGGCCGCAGACTCTCGGGCAGCGCACCGTTGGCAAGCCGCAGCCGCAGGTGAATACCCGAGAACCCCCTGAGCAGGTTGTGTGTGGAATCCAGCGCGACCAGCCTGCCCTGCTTGAGCATGCCCACACGGCTGCACAACGACTCAGCCTCTTCCAGATAGTGCGTGGTCAGCACGATCGTATGGCCTTCGCCGTTGAGCTGGCGGACGAATTGCCACAGGCCCTGGCGCAGCTCGACATCCACGCCAGCGGTCGGCTCGTCGAGAATGATCACCGGCGGCTTGTGAACCAGAGCCTGCGCCACCAGCACCCGCCGTTTCATCCCGCCGGATAGCGCTCGCATGTTGAAGTCGGCGCGGTCGGTGAGGTCCAGGCGCGCCATCACTTCGTCGATCCACTCGTCATTGCGGCGCAATCCGAAATATCCGGACTGGAAACGCAAACTCTCGCGTACCGTGAAGAAAGGGTCGAACACCAGCTCCTGCGGAACCACGCCGAGCGCACGCCGCGCCTGCCGATAATCGGCCACCACATCGTGGCCCATCACCTTGAGCGAACCCGCGTTAGCGCGCGCCAGCCCTGCCAGCATGCTGATCAGCGTGGTCTTGCCGGCGCCGTTGGGTCCGAGCAGCGCGAAGAACTCGCCCTGAGGAATTTCCAAGTCGATGTCACAAAGCGCGCGTACGCTTCCGTAGGTTTTGGAGACGCCGCGTATCTCGATGGCTGGGACCACAGCGACGTTGTGGAGTGTTTTCTTCCGGATCGGCGGCTATTCAGCCGCAACAGGAATCAGGTCTTTGACCCCGTAGAGATTGGCAATGCTCACCAGGCTTTCGCCAAGGTTGGCAAAGAAGATCTGGCGGTTGCTGCCATGCATGTGCCGGGTCCACTCCAGTATCAGGCTGATCGCCGAGGAGTCGGCTTCCGTCACGCCGGAGAAGTCCACGACCACGGGATTGCCCTCGAAACTGCGGCTGCCCTCGGCGAGCAACGCGCGGACACCGGCCAGTGTCACCGGGCCTTCGATCAGGTAACGGTCGCCCTGTCTGATGATCATTGTTTGCCGGTGGGCGCCGCATTGACATTGGCGCTGTTCCTGTTTATGAGACTCTTGATCAGGCCGTCGATTCCGCCGCGATCGATCTCCAGGGCGAACAGGTTGCGATAATTGATGATGAGACTGGCGCCGGCGACCCGAACGTCGTAGACCTTCCAGCCATTTGGGGTGAGCGCCATGTCGTAGTCCACGGTAACCGGTTCCGCACCGCCGGGCAGTTTGATGAGCGTCTGGACGCTTGCCTCGGTGTCACCCGGATTGAATCTGAACGGCCGATACTCGACGCTGACCCCGGTGTAGGCGGTGAATGCGGCCGAGTAGGAGCGCACCAGCAGGCTGCGAAACTCCTTGATCAAGGACTCGCGCTGAGCCGGCGTCGCGTCGCGCCATGCGCGCCCGACCGCGAGCCGGGTCATGCGCACAAAATCGAAATGGGGCGCGACCTTTTCTTCGATCAGATCGACAATGCGGTCGACCTTGCCGGCCTTGATGTCCTTGTCGCTGCGTACGATCGTGAGGACTTCCTCGGTGGTGTTGCGCACCAGCACCTCCGGTGACGGCGCCTGCGCCATGACGTCGAATGCCGTCACGCAAGTCGCGAGCAACAGCAATCCGACCAGCCGCCGCCCTGTCCTGATGCCGTTTCGCGTGTCCATTATTGGTCCCATGAATACCGAGTCGCCCCGCTACTTTGCCTTTTCCGTGCCGGTCTCTGCCGCTTTGCCATACAGAAACTGCCCGATGATTTTCTCCAGTACCACCGCCGATTGGGTGATCATCAGGCGGTCGCCGTCCTTGAGCATGTGATCGTCACCCCCGCCGTCC
>DASXQN010000133.1:0-3224 GCA_036507155.1 Anaerolineales bacterium | reverse complement strand
ACGTGGGGCTTTTCGTTATCTATAGAGGACATAAACACAAAGGACGCTGAGGACACGACGAAGATAAGTTCTTGATATTTCCGTTTGAGACCTTGGTGTTTAGAGAAATTATTGAGGAGTACCTGATGCAGGAGCAGAATTCATCCAGAACGCTGGTAATGAAATTTGGCGGGACGTCCGTCGGGTCGGCGGACGCGCTCTCCCGCGCCGCGGCGATCATCCGGGAAGCGCGCCGGGATTGGCCGCGCGTCGTCGTGGTCACCTCAGCGATGTCGGGCGTCACAGACCTGCTCCTGCACAGCGCCGCCCAGGCCGCGCATGGAAACCTCGACGCCCTGCGCGAGGCAGAGACGATCCTCCGCGAAAAACACGCCACGGCCGCTAACGCAGTGATCGCGGATGGCAAGCTCCGAGAGGCTACGCTCGCAGAGATCAATGCGCTGATACGCACGCTTGGCGAGCTTTGCAAGGCGATTGCCAGGCAAGGCCACAGTAGTTTCCAGGCATTAGATGCGGTGGCCTCCCTGGGCGAGCGCATGAGCGTCCGACTCCTGGGGGCCACTGCCGTAAGCGCGGGCATTCGGGCCAAGGCGGTCGAATCGGCCGAGCTGATCGTCACCAACGCAAATTTTCAGAACGCCCATCCGGATTTTGAGGCCACGACGGAAAAAACGCGCCGGGTCTTGAATCCGCTGCTGGACGCGGGCCTCGTCCCCATCACTACCGGTTTCATCGGCGCCACGCCGGATGGCGTCATTACCACGCTCGGACGCGGCGGTAGCGATTACTCCGCGGCTATCCTGGGCGCGGTCCTGCCGGCGGACGATGTGTGGATCTGGACCGACGTGGATGGCGTGATGACCACCGATCCGCGCATCGTCCCGGAGGCGCGTACGTTGAGCGAGATCACTTACAGCGAGGTGGCAGAGATCGCCTATTACGGCGCCAAGGTCCTGCATCCCAAAACGATCCGCCCGGTGGTAGCCGCCGGCATCGGACTGCGCATCTGCAACACGTTCAACCCGGCGCATCCCGGTACGCGGTTGATCGCAAACTCCCCCGATGATCTAAAGCCGCGCAACGGCGGGCAGGTGGTCAAGGCCGTCACGGCCATTCGCCGTCAGCGCCTGATCACGATCGAGGGCCGCGGCATGATCGGCGTTCCGGGTGTGGCGGCGCGCGCCTTCGCGGCGGTGGCCTCCACCGACACAAGCGTACCCTTGATCACGCAGGCTTCCTCCGAGCAGTCGATCTGCTTCGCGGTGCCGTCAGAGTCGGCCGCAGCCGTCGTGGCCGCGCTGCAAGAGGTCTTCGCACACGAGCTGGCGGACGACGACATCGACCGCATCTGGATGACCGAGGACGTTTCGATCATCACCGCCGTGGGCGTGGGCATGCGTCACACGCCGGGCGTGGCAGGCCAGGTTTTCACGCAATTGGGACGCAAGAATGCCAACGTCCTCGCCATCGCTCAGGGCTCGTCGGAGGTGTCGATCAGCATGGTCGTCGCCGCGGCCGACACCGAGCTCGCGGTGAGAGCGTTGCACGAATTGATCGTGAAATAGAATCCACGAAGAACACGAAGTAGCACGAAGAAAATTCGTGGCTCTTCGTGACCTTCGTGGATAAATCAGGAGGCTTCTGTATGACCCAAATTCCCGTGGCCGTGTTGGGCGCAACCGGTGCCGTCGGCCAGCGCTTCGTCTCATTGCTGGCTGCCCATCCCTGGTTCAAGGTGGTGGCTCTCGCCGCTTCGGACCGCTCGGCCGGGCAGCCGTATGCAGAGGCGTGTCGCTGGGTACTCAACGAAGCAATGCCGGAGTATGCCCGCGAGATGCGCATCGTCCCGGTGGATCCTGGAAGCATCCCTGCGAAAATCCTATTTTCCGCGCTGCCCACAAACATGGCAAAGGATGTCGAACCGCAATTCGCGCAGGCAGGTTTCGCAGTGTGTTCGAACGCTTCAGCTTACCGCCGCGCGGACGACGTGCCGCTGCTCCTGCCGGAAGTCAACGCCGACCACATCCAACTCGTAAAAGTGCAACGGGAGCAGCGCGGCTGGAAGGGCTGCATCCTGACCAACCCGAACTGCACGAGCACGGGCCTGACGGTGGCGTTGAAGGCGCTGGATGACGCGTTCGGTGTGGAAAAGGCGTTTGTCGTATCTCTGCAAGCACTATCCGGCGCGGGCTATCCGGGCGTCCCCTCGCTCGACATTATCGACAATGTCATCCCGAACGTTAACGGCGAAGAAGACAAGGTCGAGTGGGAGCCGCGCAAGATGCTCGGCACGTATGGCGCGGGCCGCGTTGAATTGTCCGGGATCGCGATCAGCGCGCACACGAACCGCGTAGCCGTAAGCGACGGTCATACAGTCTGCGCGAGCGTTGAACTTTCGCGTCCGGCCGACCCTGAGGCTGCCGCGCGGGCGATGAGCGCTTACCTGGCCCCCGCGTCCGCGCGCGACCTGCCCTCGTCGCCGCGACCCGCGCTCCAGGTCCGGACCGAGGCGGATCGTCCTCAGCCGCGACTGGATCGGTTGACCGGCAACGGTATGACCACCGTAGTCGGGCGCGTGCGTCGCGATCCGCTTCTGCATGTAAAGTTCGTCGTGCTGTCGCACAACACCATTCGCGGCGCGGCCGGCGGCTCGATCTACAACGCCGAGCTGCTGGTGAATGAAAATCTCTTACGGTAGATCTCGGAGGTTTGTTGGGTACGTCGCGAGGTCAACTTTTCATGGGAGACCTCCGAGATCTTTTGTAGTAAGCCTTGCACATTCCGAAACGCTGTGATATAAACTGCGGCTAACAACTTAAGACTCGCTCTTATCCAGAGAGGCTGAGGGACCGGCCCGATGAAGCCTCGGCAACCTGTAATAGTTGGATAGTTGGGTTAGTTGAGTAGTTCGATAGTTTGAAGCTATCAAACCACGAAACTGCCGAACTGCGAAACTAACGCAAGGTGCCAACTCCGACAGAAGAATAGCAACGGCTATTCATGATCTGGACGATGAGAGGATGGTATACACGTGTGCCTCTTCTCATACTTGCGGAAGAGGCATTTTGTATTTTTCGAGCGGGCCGCGAATTTTGCAATCACAGGAGATGTCGTATGTGTGCTTGACCTGTTCGCCAATTTGGGTTTACCACTCGTCACCTGCATGCGGGATAGTCTCCCGAAGCGACCACGGGCAGCCGCGCAGTCCCGATCTATCAAACCGC
>DASXQN010000132.1:0-4099 GCA_036507155.1 Anaerolineales bacterium | reverse complement strand
ATCGCGGTCGGAATTGTAATGATTTGGAATTATTTCGTGAACCGCTTTTGGACGTATAATGACGTTGATTAATCGTACGCTGAGGTCCGGCCGTGGACATCATCAAGAACTCATCTCTAATTGCTGTGTACTCCTCCAAAGGGGACGCGGAGGCCTTCCTCGCCTATCCGCACTTGTTCAATCGCAACGGTGATTGGATCGGCTGGGTAACGCCGCGGCGTGAGGTCTATTCTGTCCTCGGCTACTATGTCGGCCATCTGACGAACGATCCCCGCATCCTGCGCAAGCGCGCGACCAGCACGCTCAAACCCCGCCTGGCTCCGCCGTCCACTCCCCAGAAGCTCTATCCGCCCGCGACCGTTCCGCTTGCGCCGATGATGAGCGAGCTGACATCCAGCCTGGTCGACGTCCTGCAGGACGAGCCGGACCGCCTGCACACGCTGGATGTCGGTGAACTGCGCGAGGACATGGAATAAGGTCCTGTTGGGCTCAGCAAACGAACCGAAACCGGTCCGCGCTTCTCGGGTTCAGATCTCCCAATTAATGGGGCCCGAGCATGCCAACTTGCTCGGCAACGTCCACGGCGGCTGGATCATGAAATTGGTCGACGAGGCCGGCGCGCTGACTTGCATGCGCCACGCACAGCGACGCGTCGTAACAGTCGCGATCGATTCGATGGTCTTTCGTCAGCCAATCCGAATCGGCGATCTCGTAACCCTCAACGCCGAAGTGACCTACACGGGCCGCACATCCATGGAGGCCGAAGTGCAGGTTTCGGCGGAAGATCCTATCACAGGTGATCGGAGCCACACGAATACAGCCTACCTGGTGTATGTGGCGCTGGATGAATCCGGCCAGCCTGCGCCGGTCAGGGCACTCCTCGCGGAGACCGAAGCGGAAAAAGAACGCCTTGAACTGGGCAAGGCTCGGCAGAAAAGACGTTTGGGAAGATAGTCTGCGGCGAACGGCAATCGATTAGCGGCCATACGCCGCTTTTTTTATTCCGGATCGATCAGCAGCGGCAGGTCGTGGATTTGGCGCTCAGAGAACTCGATGATCACGATCGACGGCTTTTGCTCGTCCACCCACGATAAACTCCACAAGCCGCCGCCCACGTAGTTCTGGATGAACATAGCGTTGCTGAAATGCTCGCCGAGCAGCGGGATGACGCGAAAGAAAAACGAGTCGTGGTAGACGATCGCAGTAGGTAGCCCCTCGTCGGGATTGTGCGAGAATTGGATACGCCTGCCGCCGATGGTGAGCGTCTTGTAGGTTGTATGCGTATCGAAGAGAGGGACAAATTGGATCTTGGACTCCGGCAACAAGGTTGTGCCGATATTGTCCGCAAGGTCAAGAATCTCCGGCGCGCGCCGCACGACCCTAAAGTCCGACACCGGACGCGGCGTAAGTGCGGGGAATTGGTCGCGCAGCGCTGTCAGGATTTCCTCATAGGCTGCGAACGCGCCGTAATCGTTCCAGTGCGTGTCGGTCGCATAATAGATTTCTTGCTGGGCCCGGGCCGCGCGCAGGGTCGGGCGTAGGTCGAGGATCTGCGTCTTGCCGTGCTCATGAAGGTACGCGACGAGTTGATCCAGGCTCGACGCCTCGCCCAGGATCGGGATTTGCGGCGGGACGCGCTCGGGATAGATCGTGTTCTTGTTGGGCGGCACAACCACCAGCAAGACTGTGCCGTGCTCCTCGTAGCGCACAGATAATTCATCCAGGCTGTGCTGGATGCGCGACAGCTCGGAGTCTGCGAACGGATCGGCATGCTGATAGCCTTCGATATCATTTTCGGCGGTGTAGACAAGCCAGCCCGCGTCTCCTACCAGGACCTTGGGAAAGACGCGGTCGCCCAGCCAGATGCGCAAGTTGGCGATCGCTTTGATCAGATAGGTCCGGCCATAAAAGTTCTCCTCGATCCCGGCTGGATCCAACGCCAGGGTACGCAGCGGCAGCAATAACATCCCGATAAAGGCCAGGATGAAGATCAAGGAATAGCCGCGCGACGGCGATCGTTCTTGCATGACGGCGCGCCTCAGAACCTGCCGTAAATGCCGGGCAGGAATTTGCTGCTCGTCATAGCGCCGACGGCAAGCACGAATAAGAAGAGCAAGATGAAGTCATTGAGCGCGGTCAGCGGCAATGTAAGGTTGGGTCTACGCCCAAGAAAATCGCGGGCCATGCTTTCTACGAGCGGCGCAACCGGCATCGATAGCAATACGGCAAAGAAAAATGCCAGCCAGAAAGATGGCTCAATGAAGGGTAACGGCGACGTTAGGGTGAACGGCAAGGTCGTGATCCCCGCGGTGTTGCCCGCTAGGCGGGAAAGGTATTCAAGCGCGAAGGCCGGACTCGGCGAGCGGAAAACCAACCAGGTCAGCAAGATGGCGGCGACCGCGTAGGCATGTCTGAATGGACGATACAGTCGATTTAACGCGCGGCCCAGGAACAAGCCCTCAAAGGCGATAAAGATCCCATGCAGCAATCCCCACACCACGTAGGTTGGCGCCAATCCATGCCACAAGCCGGTGAGCAGGAAGACGATCAGGATGTTCAGCGGCTGGCCGATGAATCTGATCCGTCTACGCTCAAGCGGATAGAACACATAATCGCGAAACCAGCTCGAGAGCGAGATATGCCAGCGCCGCCAGAATTCGCCGATGCTTTGCGAGATATACGGATAGTTGAAGTTCTCGATGAAGCGGAAGCCCATCATCCTGCCAAGCCCGATCGCCATGTCCGTATAACCGGAAAAGTCGAAGTATATTTGCAGCGCATACGCGGCCAGCGCGAGCCAGGCGATGTGCGGTTGGATCATGGCGCCGGACTGGTCGAACACAGCGTTGACTAGTTTCGCGAGGACATCCGCGATCAGTACCTTCTTGGCGAAACCTTGCAGAAAGCGACGGATTCCTTCTGCCACCAACTCGCGTGAAACCGTGGGCTCGGCAAGCTGATCAGCCAGGGATCTGTAGCGTGCGATCGGTCCGACAAGCAGTTTCGGGAAGAGCAAGACGTACACGGAAAAATTAAGCAGCTTGCGCTCAGCCTTCACGCTTCCACTGTAGATGTCGAGCAAATACGAAATCACCTGGAAGCTGATATAGGAGAGCCCGAGCGGGAAGATGAGCGACTGCAGCCACGAAGCGATCCGTTCGGGCATAAGCTGCTCAAAGGGCCCGATCCCGAACGTAACCAACATCTTGAAGAAGATCAAGATGCCTGCATTTGCCACGATGCCCAGCACAAGCCAGCCCCGCAAGCTGCGGTGGCTATCCGCGCCGCTCTGCGCGAGCCTCAAACCGAGGCGATAGTTGAACCAGATCACTCCGAGCATAAGCGGGATGTAGAAGACTTGTCCCCACGCGTAAAAGAGCAGGCTGGCCCCCAAAGCGATCCATAGCCGTAGATGGGGACGAGCAACGAGATATATAACCAGGAAGGCCGGCAAAAAGAGAAACAAGAACAGCGCGGTGTTGAAATTCAAGGCGGGCTCCAGCTTGCAATTATAATGGACGGGACATTAAGGCCAATCAACCCGGTCGAAAGAGGTTTGGATCACCAACTCATGCCTGAAAATCGAATACTGCAAACGATTCGGGGCCACGCACACAAGCCGGTGCTGGCTCTGATCGCGGTCAATATCCTGCTCGGCCTGCTGACTTTCAGGCAATATGGTTTTTCGCTAGATGAACCATTATTCTATGGGTACGCGGACGCGCTCGGCTATGCCTATTCTCCGAGAGAATGGCTGAGCGGTGATTTCCAGATCTGGCGCGCGTACGGTCCGAGCCCTTGGGACCACGCCAATCGCGGACCGGCGTACCTGCTGCTCGCGCGCGGGCCAGCGCACCTACTGCAGGGATTGGGGCTGGATCAAGCCTCGGCATGGCACCTGGTCAATCTGCTCGCCTTTCAATTCGGCATCTATTTTCTATTCGTGCTCTGTCGCCGATGGATGGGAAGCTGGGCGGCGTTTGCGGCCACTGCTCTTTTTTCCACACAGCCGGTGCTGTGGGAACACGCGTTTATCAATCCAAAGGATCCGTCGTTCCTCGTCTTTTTCCTGATCAGCCTGGAGTTGGGTTTCCGGATG
>DASXQN010000131.1:0-3677 GCA_036507155.1 Anaerolineales bacterium | reverse complement strand
CCAGGGCAGCTTGGCCGGCGCGCCGTAGGCTGTCCCTGCCGCGAGATGGCTGAGCGCTATTCCGATCATCAGGATTGCGAACAACGGCGTGAGGGCGTCCAGCCAGGACCACAGGGAGATCTTTTGCCTGGAAAGATAGAGCGCCGCGGCAGCGAGGGCGATAAGCACGGCGGCCCGCGCGTCGAAGAGGCTTGGGCTGAGCGACAAAATGTCAAGCGGACTGCGCGAGAATGCAGGCAGATTCTGCAGGGCGAACGCAAGCCGGCCGCCGAGTACGAAGGCCATCAGGTCGAAAAATACGAAGCTGCTCAGCCGGTCCATGGCGACGCCGTGTGATTCAGACCGGCGCTCTGCCAGCAGCAGCCCGGCCCACAGGGCAAACACGAGCAGTATCATGTGCCGGGGCGGTGCGAATACAGTTTGAAACCAGGCGAGCATGCTACCTCAAAAGGTCCTCAACCCGCGCCCTCAAGAGGGCCGCAGGCATCGGGCCTCCGATGACAACCTCGCGAATCGTTCCGTCAGGTGCAATGAAATAACTGGTCGGCAGCGAGCGCAATCCGTATGCCGCGCTCACCGCGCCGGTCTCATCCAGAAGGATCGGGAAGCTGAGATTGTAGTTATCGACGAATGGCACGATGGCGAGCGGGTCGTCCTGCGCAGTGACGTTGACCCCCAGGACGGTAAATCCCCGATCCCGATACTCATCGTAGACTCGTTGAATGGTCGGCATTTCCTGGCGGCAGGGCGGGCACCAGGTTGCCCACAAGTTGATCAACACGGCCTGACCGCGCAGATCCGCGAGCGTGATCGCGTCGCCTTGCGGCGTCATGAGGGTGAAATCCGGCGCGCGGCTGCCTCGTCCCAATGCGGACGACCGATCGGTGCCGGCCTGCGACGGGTCTGCGCTGATCCCGATCCATGCCAGACCGGCAATCAACACCAGAATGAAGAAGATGCGACGTTGGAAAACAGATTCGGACATGATCGCGATGCCAGGATTTGCGCGCCGCGCGCCGCCATTTTCCGGCAAGTTGCATTACTTTTCTTTTTCGGCTACACTGGTGTAACCCATTTTACCGGCTTCTATCTTACTATGCTTTTCACGGATTCCGTTTACGTCGGCATTGATCCCACATCGGGGCGAAAGGCCTTCACGTATGCCGCGCTGGACCGGGATCTGAATCTGATCGCGCTTGCGGACGCGGATCTGGAGGAGTTGACTGCTTTCCTAGGCGGCCAGCGCGCGGCCGTCGTGGCTGTCAATGGGCCGTCTGCGATTAACCGCGGCCTGGTGCGGAAGAAACTGGAGAGCGAAAGCCTCACGCCCGGCTTGCATCAAATTCGCGGCGCGGAGATGCGTCTGGCCGAATACGAATTGCGCGAGCGCGGCATTTCTGTCAGTGGCACACCGGGGCGGGCGGACCTCTGCCCGGCGTGGATGCAGTTCGGCTTTCAAGTGTACGCGAGGCTTGCGAAGTTGGGCTTTCAAGAGCTTTCGGCGGGGGAGGGTGCGGACTACCGTTGGCTCGAAACTCATCCGCACGCGTGCTTTTGCGTACTGCTGGAGCAAATCCCGCTGCCCAAGCCAACGCTCGAGGGCCGCTTGCAGCGGCAGCTCGCGCTATTTGAGCGCGGCCTGCGCATCAAGGATCCGATGGACTTCTTCGAAGAGATCACGCGCTTCAAGCTCGTCAAGGGCATCCTGCCGACCGAACAGATCTACCCGGCGGAGATCCTGGACGTACTCGCCGCCGGCTACACCGCTTGGCTGGCCGCCAATAAACCGGAGCAGGTCACCTCGCTCGGCAATGCCTCTGAGGGATTGATCGTCCTGCCCGCCAAAGAAATAAAATCAAAATACTGACGCAAGTGTTGGTAGAATGGGGTGAATTCAACTCATCGAGTGTGCCATGACATCCGACCTTCAAAACCGCGCCATCAACACCATCCGTTTTCTTTCCGCCGATGCCGTGCAACAGGCGAATTCCGGACACCCGGGGTTGCCCATGGGCGCCGCGGCCATGGCTTACGCGCTTTGGACGCGCCATCTGCGGCACAATCCGCGCAATCCCAAGTGGCCGGGGCGTGACCGCTTTGTCCTTTCAGGGGGACACGGGTCAATGCTGTTGTATTCGTTGCTGCATCTCACCGGGTACGATCTCCCGCTTGATGAATTGAAGAACTTTCGGCAGTGGGGGAGCAGAACACCCGGCCATCCGGAATACGGCCTCACGCCCGGCGTCGAGGCGACGACGGGCCCGTTGGGTCAGGGCTTCGCTGCCGGCGTCGGCATGGCCATCGCCGCGACGCATCTCGCCGCTGAGTTCAATCGTCCAGGCCACGAGTTGATCCGCTCGTTCATCTACGGCCTTGTGACCGACGGCGACCTGATGGAGGGTATTTCGTCCGAAGCGGCTTCGCTGGCAGGCCACCTGCGGTTGGGACGGCTCATCTATTTGTATGACGACAACCATGTCTCCATCGACGGGTCGACCGACCTGGCATTCACAGAGGATCGAGCAGCGCGCTTTGAGGCCTATCACTGGCACGTCCAATCTGTCGCCGACGGCAACGATGTGGATGCCGTGGACGCCGCCCTGCAAACGGCGAAATCCGATCCTAGGCCGTCGTTGATCGCTGTGCGCACAACTATTGGATACGGCGCGCCGACCAAGCAGGGGACGTCTAAGGCTCACGGCGAGGCGCTCGGCGACGAGGAGCTCAAGGCGGCCAAGAAGAATCTCGGCTGGCCGCTTGAGCCGCGCTTCCTGATCCCGGGGGACGTGCTCGAGTTCTACCGCGAGGCGGTCGATCGCGGCGCGCAGGCCGAAGCAGAGTGGAAGAAATCCCTGGAGGCGTATTGCAAGGAGTTTCCGGGACCAGGCGTTGAACTGGACCGCCGCTTGACTGGCACGTTGCCGACTGGCTGGGATGCGAAACTGCCTCAGTTCGAACCCGATCCAAAGGGCATGGCGACGCGTGCCTCGTCCGGTAAGATCTTGAACGCGTTGGCTGTAAAGCTGCCGGAGCTCGTCGGGGGTTCGGCCGACCTCACGCCGTCGAACAACACCAGGTTCGATGGCGCTGAAGATTTCGAAAAGGAATCCCCGCACGGACGCTACGTCCGCTTCGGTGTGCGCGAGCATGCGATGGGCGGCGCCCTTAATGGTATGGCGTTGTACGGCGGGTTGATCCCATACGGCGGCACGTTTCTCATCTTCTCAGATTACATGCGCGCCGCGATCCGCATCGCAGCGTTGTCACATATCCCGTCCATCTTCGTTTTTACGCACGACAGCATCGGCCTTGGCGAGGACGGCCCAACTCACCAGCCGATTGAGCACCTGGCCGCCCTGCGCGCCATGCCGGGACTGGTATTAATCAGGCCGGCGGATGCAAACGAGGTCCGCGAGGCGTGGAAGATCGCGATCGCCCGACGTGACGGTCCGACAGCCCTGGTTCTCACAAGGCAAAATGTGCCCACCTTCGATAAGCCTGCTCCGGACGTCGCGCGCGGCGCGTATGTCCTGGCGGAATTCGGCAAGAAGAAACCCGACCTGATCTTGATCGCCACCGGCTCCGAAGTCAGCCTGATCCGTGAGGCCGGCGCGCAGCTCGCAGCGGGTGGCCATAGTGTCCGGGTGGTCTCGATGCCGTCGTGGGCGCTCTTCGAA
>DASXQN010000130.1:0-4306 GCA_036507155.1 Anaerolineales bacterium | reverse complement strand
TAACTTTGGTCTCGAAGCAGAATTTCGTCGCAAGATCTTCGACAATTCCCGCAAGGGTTCACTCTCCTGGATGAAGATTCCGTAATTAATCCAGATTCCGTAAAAATCCGTGTCATCCGTGTACAAAAAGGGTATCATCGTGATATGACCAAAACGATCCTCATCACCGGCGCAGCGGGCGGCATCGGCCGCGCCACCGTCACTCACTTCGACGAAAAGGGCTGGCGCGTGCTGGGCGTCGACCGGGCGCCCTTCGGAGAGGGATTTCCGCGCAAAGGCCTCTTCATCCAATCGGACATCTCGCACGCCGAGGAAATGACGGCCATCTTCGACAGGGTGCGCGGTTTCACCGATTCGCTCGCGGCGCTGGTCAATAATGCCGGGCTGCAGGTCGCCAAACCGCTGGTGGATACGAGCGTCGAGGAATGGGATGCAGTCATGGCCGCCAACCTGCGCTCCGTGTTCCTGGGTGTCAAACTGGCGCATCCGCTGCTCAAGGCGCAGGGCGGCGCGGTCGTCAACGTCTCGTCCGTGCACGCCATTCAGACCTCCGCCAACATCGCCGCTTACGCCGCCTCGAAGGGTGGACTGCTCGCCCTGACCCGCGCCATGGCGATCGAGTTCGCGCCCGATAGCATCCGCGTCAACGCCATCCTGCCCGGTGCGGTGGACACGCCCATGCTGCGCGCCGGGCTGGGCCGCGGCCACGCCGGTTCCGGTGATGTGCAGGAGCGGCTCGACAATCTCGCCCGCAGGACGGTCAGCGGCCGCGTCGGCAAGCCCGAGGAGATCGCGCATGCCATCTACTTCCTGGCCGATGACGAACAATCGTCCTTTATGACGGGTCAGGCGCTGGTGGTGGACGGGGGCGCGACTGCCAGGCTGAGCACGGAATAACCCGCTTTCTGCATTCAGCATTCCGCATTCATCATTTATGAAACAATCTCTCAAATCGATTGCGCCGGATCCCTTCTGGCAATTTGCCCGCGGTGCGTATGATTTTCTCCGCCGATTGCCCGAGCTTCCCGCAGCCTATCTGCATCCCTGGCGGCGCGAGAGCATCCGCCGGCTCGCCGCGCTGAAGGATATTCATAAAGGAAAGCGCGCTTTCATCATCGGCAACGGCCCCAGCCTCAAGCAAACCGACCTCTCCAAACTCAGGAACGAGGTCACGCTCGGGATGAACCGCATCTATCTCATGTTCCCGGAGCTTGGCTTCACTACAACCTACCTGTGTGTGGTCAACCACCTGGTCATCGAGCAGACCGCCGGCGATCTGGCCGCGCTGGAGGTCCCAAGATTCCTCGCCTGGCGCTCGCACCGCCATTTCGCGACAACGTTGACACGCTCCAACGTTCCAACGTTCTTGTATACCACCTACACATCACCCCGCTTTTCACGCGATGTCCGTGGCCGCGTATGGGAAGGAGCGACGGTAACCAACGTCGCGCTGCAACTGGCCTTCCACATGGGATTTCAACAGGTCATCCTGATCGGCGTGGACCACAATTACACGACCACCGGCAAGCCCAATACAACCGTCACCTCTCAAGGCGATGACCCCAATCATTTCTCGCCGGCTTACTTCGGCAAAGGATTTCGCTGGCAGCTCCCTGATCTCGAGACCTCCGAACTGGGCTACGCCATGGCGCGCGATGCATATCAGCACGCCGGCCGCGAGGTGCTGGATGCCACGATCGGCGGCAAGCTGAACATCTTCCCCAAAGTCGACTACAATTCCTTGTTCTAATTCCAACTTCCGCTTTCTGCCTTCTGCCTTCCGCCTCCTGCTCCTGCCTCCTGCCTTCTGCATTCCGCATTCATCATTCCGCATTTCCCATGTCTCTCTCCCGCGCCTGGCTGTTCATCCTCATCCTGCTGCTCGGCCTCGGCCTGACGCTACGTCTGATCGACCTGACCGATCCGCCTCTCGACTTCCACACCTCGCGCCAACTGCGCAATACGCTGGTGGCGCGCGATATTTATTACCACCTGCTCCCGGATGCCGATCCAAAAACTCTGGAACTGACCTCCTCCTTTCACCGGGCAGTTGGGGAGTACGAGCCGCCAATCATTGAGTCGCTCGTGGCGGTGACCTATCTCGCGACCGGCGGTGAGAACTACGCCGCGCCGCGCATCTGGGAATCGCTCTTCTGGGTATTGGCGGGACTCGCGCTCTTCGACCTGGCGCGCCGCGCGCTCTCGCCAGGGGCGGCGCTGGCCGCGTTGGCGTACTATCTCGTCCTGCCGTTCGCGGTACAGGCCAGCCGCTCGTTCCAGCCGGATCCGCTGATGACCTCCGCCTTTGTCGTGGGAATTTATGGACTCTATCGCTGGTCCGAAGCTTTCTCCTCTCGCCCTTTGGGAGATCGCGATGCACGTGTGCCCGCAAAGGTATCCCGAAGCGAAGCGCAGGGAGGGCAGGGGGTGAGGGAATGGAAATGGGCGATCCTGGCAGGCGGCCTGCTCGGATTTGCTGCGCTGGTGAAGATCGTGATCGCCTTCTTTGCGGGCGCGGCTGCGATCTCCATCGTGATCTTCACGCTACGTAAAGATTTCTGGAAATCCAGGCAGGCCTGGGCGATGGCCGCGCTGATGGTCCTGCCGGCGCTGATCTTTTACGTCTTCCTGCAGCCCGGCCGCTCCAGCGAATACTTCATCAACTGGTCCGTAGCGCTGTTCAAACTGATCGCCGGCACGGACTTCTACTCGAAATGGCTGGCTTTCCTCGGCAGCCTATTCGGCCTGACGGTCCTGTTCGCCTCCGTGGCGGGGACGCTGCTCGCGCCGCCGCGTCTGCGCTGGCTGTTGATCGGCTGCTGGATCGGGTATCTTGTATACGGTCTAACGCTGCCGTTCCAGATGTATACGCACAGCTATTATCACATCCAGCTTGTGCCGGTCGTCGCGCTGGGGTTGGCCGCGGCGCTGGACCCGCTCCTCGAGCGCGCCGCAGCCCAAAGTCCCGCGCGGCGCGCAGCCTTCGTCGGAGTGATCGTTGTGTTGATCGCGTATCAGTCGTGGGTGGCGCGTTCGGTCCTGATCGCCGAGGATTTCCGCGCGGAGCCACCCGTGTGGGCCGCCATCGGCCGCGCCATCCCCGCCGACGCGCCGGTCATCGGCCTGACTCAGGACTACGGCTACCGCCTGATGCTGTGGGGCTGGCGCAAGGTCAGCCTGTGGCCGCTTAGCACAGACCTGGCCGAACTGCGCAACGAAGACCGCGATCCCGCAAGCCGGTTCGATGAGATCACTGCCGGCCAGGACTATTTTCTGGTGACGGCTTTCGGGCAGCTGGAAAAACAACCCGAACTTCAGCAGATCCTGGATGCGTATCCGATTGCCGCCGAGGGCGATGGGTATGTTTTGTATGATCTACGAAAATAATATGTAAGGGCGGAGTCATCCCGCCCAGGGCGACGTTCCGTTGCCCCTACACCACATGACTCTCGTTTCCATCATCACCCCCTCCTTCAATCAGGCCGCCTATCTCGAGGAAACCATGCGTTCGGTGCTCGATCAGGAGGACGCGCGCCTCGAATACATCGTCGTGGACGGCGGCTCCGAAGACGGCAGCCTGGACATCATCCGCAAGCACGCCGATCGCCTGGCGTACTGGATGTCGGAAAAAGATGCGGGCCAGGCGGAGGCTATCAACAAGGGCATGGCGCGGGCGCGCGGCGAGATTGTGGCCTGGCTCAACTCGGACGATTACTACCTGCCGGGCGTGATCGAGCAGGCGCGCAAAGCCTTCGAGCTGCATCCCGAGGCATTGCTGATCTACGGCGATATGCGCGCCGTGGACGAGGACGGCCGCGTCAGCAACGAATTCAAGTATCCGCAGCTCAGGCTGGAAGACCTGTTGTGTTTCCAGATCATCGGTCAGCCGTCGGTGTTCATGCGCCGCGCGGCCTTTCAGAAGGTGGGCGGCTTGGATCCCACGTTTCATTATCTGCTTGACCATCATCTATGGATCCGCATCGCCCAGCTGGGGCCGATCGTACATGTGGACCAAACCTGGTCCGTGGCGCGCTATCACGCCGCCGCCAAGAATCGGGCCAGGGCCCGGGAGTTCGGACGCGAAGCCTTTCGGATTCTTGACCAGGCCGCCAACGTACCCGCGCTCGCGCCCGTGCTGACGCGCCTCTTCCGGCGCGCGCACGCTTCCGCTCACCGCGTCGACGCGCGCTATCTGCTGGATGGCGGCAAGCCGGCCCGTGCGATCGCCGCCTGGACGCGCGCGTTCATGCTGCACCCTCCGACGGCGCTGGCGCGGCTGAACATCCTGGGCTCCGCACTCATAAAT
>DASXQN010000129.1:0-6469 GCA_036507155.1 Anaerolineales bacterium | reverse complement strand
CCGTCCGGTTTGGTACACGCTTCCTTCAAGGCCTGGGTAGACTATTTCAGGCCGACGAATCTTTTTTGGTATGCGCGGCTTGGGAATCCAGCCATGGATATCGGCTTGCGCGTGCTCACGACCCTTTTCTTTGGTTGGGGTTTGATCCTTGCCTGGCTTCGAAGACGCGAGCCTGTGTTCGGAATGTTTCTCTTCGGATATGCCGGTATCCTGGCATCCATACCCTTCATCCCGCCCGCAGACGGAGGTATTCGAATTCACGCCGCGACCATTCTGTTCGCAGTCCTTCCGGTTTCCATCGCACTGACGGCATTGGCAGATAAACTGCACATATCCAATATCGCGGTTTCGGCCTGGAGTCCGCCCCAACCCCTCCCTTTCTATGGATATGCCATCGTATTTTTGTTGTTCACGATAATCGGTTCCGCGATCCTGAGAAACACAATATACGTAAGTCCATCACAACCGCCCGCCTGTGCGCTGGATGAGATCCCCGTGCAGTTTCGAATTTCGAAGGGCGCCTACATCTCGATCGCGGGAAACGATTCGGCCCAGGAAACGCATATCCCGGTTGTGCTGATCAAAGATGTGGAGAGAAGCATGAGCGATTTTGCGTATGGGGAGTTTGCCTACATCCCGCGCAGAATAAAGCGCCCTGCATTTATGACCCTCACGGTGAACCTGCTTCAAGAGTCGGCCGCCTGGGTGATCGGCCCTCCCGGTCTGGCCGGCCTTCCATCGGGACGGATCGTGAGCGCCTGCGGAACTCAGGACGAAGAAAATCATTCTGTGATATATATCAATCGTTATCAATAGAGCATGTGCGGCATAACGGGCATTTTTCCCCTTGATCCATCGCTTCACGCCGGTGATCTCGAAGCGCGCCTGTTATGCATGAGCGACTCGATCCAGCAGCGCGGATCGGATGACAGCGGGGCCTGGCTGGCTGAAGCGCATGCGGGTGCCTCGTGAAGGTGCTGCTCTTCGCCAACACAGATTGGTATCTCTACAACTTCCGTTTGTCACTTGCCCGCTTCTTGCGAGAGAACGGATACGAGGTCGTGCTTCTCTCCCCACCGGGCCGTTATGCCAAGCAAATGGAGCAGGCTGGTTTCAAGTGGCTCGGCCTGCCGCTGCAGCGCGATGGGACCAATCCGTTCGTGGAGCTCGCGACGATCCTGCGACTCTTTGGCGTCTTTCGCAAAAATAAGCCGGGTATCGTCCATTTTTTTACGGTGAAAGCGGTGCTGTACGGCTCGATCGCCGCAAAACTGGCGCGTGTGCCGCAGATCATCAACAGCATCGAGGGCCTGGGAATCGCTTTTTCAGACTCGAGGCCGTGGCTGCGGATGATCGTGATCCTGCTGTACCGGCTCAGCATACGAGGCACCCGGGTGATCTTTCAAAATACCGGGGACCAGGATGTTTTCCTCAAATACAAACTTGCGAATCCGGAGCAATGCACCATGAGCCCTGGTTCGGGTGTGGATGTGAAGCTGTTTGGTCCGAGCCCCGAGCCGCCCGGCCGCCCGGTGGTCATGCTGGCTGGACGGCTCTTGCGATCAAAAGGCGCGCCGCTCTTCGCTGCCGCGGCGCAGGTCCTGCATGAGGGCGGGTCGGACGCGCGCTTTGTGCTGGTCGGCGAACCCTATCCGGACAATCCCGATACGGTTCGCGCGGAGGAAATCGAACGCTGGCGCGAGGCAGGCATCCTCGAAGCCTGGGGCTGGCACGATGACATGCACAATATCATTCCGCAGGCGGCCATTGTCTGCCTGCCCACTACATACAACGAAGGCCTGCCACGCACGTTGTTGGAAGCCAGTGCCTGCCAGCGTCCCGTGATCGCCACCGATATCCCCGGCTGCAGGCTGGCGGTGCGAGATGGGGAAACCGGGCTGTTGATCCCGCCGGACGATGTTCATGCCTTGGTGGCGGCTCTGCAGACCCTGCTGGGCGATCCGGCCCTGCGGCAAAGCATGGGCATCAATGGCCGTAAGCTGGTAGAGCGGGAATTTTCGCTTGAAAAGACTCTCAAACACATGCTTCAAGTCTACAGGGAGTCCGCTCCCGTCCGCTGACCTGCCGATTGCGCCATCGCCCGCCCGGGCAGGTGTGGGACTGGGTCCCTTGGTGGTAAGAAACCAGACTTTTCGGACGCGCTCTCAGAGTCATTTATCAGGACCGATATGCAATACTGGCGACATCCATCCTCGCTGATCAGCGCATACTGCCTGCTGGCAGGCATCGGCGTTCTGCTGCTCGTGCCCGCGCTTCTGGGTCCGCCGTCCGGAGGACAAGGCAACGTCCTGTTCGGATATTCCGCGGCGCAGCTGGCCTTAGCGGGAGTGATCGCGGCCCTGGCGGGTGCGTTCTTCTGGATCGCATTCAAGGCGCGCAAGGATCGAGGCTGGGCTGAAAGACTCTGGCGCCAAATTTCGCGGGACAAAAAAATCCTGAACGGGATCGTTCTGGGCTCGGCCCTGGTCTTTGCCCTCGGCTGGATCGCATGCTTCACACCTGCATACCGGGTAGGCGAGGACCTTTCCGGATATTTTGTACGCCTGCGCCCGATCGCCATCTGGCTGACCGCCATAAGCGCCATCACGTTCTGCATCTCTGTGGTTGCGCGCTATGGATGGCATCCTGATGAATTTATGGCGAGCCTGAAGGCCAGCCGGCAGGTCCTTAGGGCCGGCGCGTTGGCGCTGGCGATTCTGCTCATGTTGCTGGGACTTGTGCTGTGGACGGGGATCGGCCTGCGGGTCCGCGAAGACTATTGGTACGCAACGGGAGTCCCGGTGTTGGGCTTGCAAGTATTGTTCGCGCTGACCCTCGGCTGCCTTGCCTTGTGGTGGGAGAAGCACAGCCGCCCGGATGACCGGACCGCTTTCAGGCTGGACCTGGCGATCTGCGCGGCCCTTTGGCTGGCAACCGCCTATGTATGGGCCAATGAGCCGCTGCGCAGCAGTTTCTTCCTGCCTGGCCCATCCCGGCCGAATCATGCGTACTATCCGTATTCGGATGGGGCCACATTCGATATATCCAGCCAGTTTGCATTGATCGGCCAGGGAATGTCGAATCAGCAGAGCCTCGACCGGGCCATCTATCCGATCTTTCTGGTTCTGATGCACGCCATCGGCGGCCAGGACTATCCGCGCCTCATGGCGCTCCAGGCCATGAGCTATGCCTGCTTCCCGGTGATCGTCTACCTGCTTGGACAACAACTTCACAGCCGGGCTGCCGGCCTCGCCGCCGGCAGCCTGATCAGCCTGCGGGGTGTTAATGCGATCATCAGCAGCGCATGGATCGATTCTGCCGGCCCCAAGATGCCGCTCACTGATTTCCCCACCGCCATTGGCGTTGCCCTGATCAGCCTGCTGATCGTTCTTTGGATGAAGCATCCTGTGCGGAACTGGAAGCATGCCTTATGGGCCGGAGGAGTGAGCGGCCTGACGGTGATGCTGCGTACGAATGCGCTGTTACTGGTGCCGTTCATTGTCCTGTACGCGCTCACGGCCTACCCGTCACAGATCAAGAAGTGGTTCATCACAAGTTCGCTGCTCGTAGCCGCGATGTTCGTCACGACGCTCGCCTGGGATCTGCGCAATCACAGCGTGGGCTCACCCATGTTCAGCCTGTACTTTGGGCGCATTCAGTCCGTTCTTCAGACGCGCTACCCGCCATGGCGCGGGCCCATACCCTCCCCCACTGCTACGCCGTCGGGCGCGGCTCCCGGGCCAAACTCCCTCGCGCCGGACCGAATGCTTCGGAGCGGCTTCGATTATTCGTTTCGCATCGAGACGCAGGAGCTTTCCAAAGCGTGCAGATCTTCGATCGCCTGCTCAATCGCCAACAACTACGTTCACAACCTCGTGACCTCTGTGTTGGTCCTGCCGACCTCGCCAACCCTGCATGACTTGCGCCACACGGTGAAAGATGCGGCGCCTTACTGGCAGCAAGGCTGGGTTGGGCAGAACTTCGGCGCTTTAGCCGGATTCTTTCTACTCCTGAACCTTGCGCTGATCGCGCTTGGTATAGGCGCGGGCTGGGGCCGTGTCCGGCATGCCGCGCTGGTTCCGCTGCTAAGCTTCTTCGTCTACGCGGCTTCCAACGGACTGGCTCGCACTTCCGGCGGCCGCTACATCGTCCCCATTGATTGGGTCGTCTGTTTGTATTTCGTGTTCGGTGCCCTCGAGTTGATTTATTTGGCCGCGCCGCTCTTCGGCGTACATGCGCGTGTGGAACCGGCAGCGCAGCCGCGCGCGCAAAGCTCCACGTCTCCATCCGCCAGGAGGTCGATTGCGCACGCAGCCTTTATTCTGGCAGCGTTGTTTGCCATCGGATCGCTCCTCCCCGTTGCCGAGCGGTTGTATCCACCCCGCTATCAGATCGAATCGGATGACCAAATCGTCGCGCGGTTGGAGGCTTCCGGCTTATTGGTTCAGGCAGGCGTGGACGGACAAGCCTTGCGCTCATTCCTGGGCGATCCACAGGCAAAGATCCTCACCGGCCGGGCGCTGTATCCGCGCTATTACTCCATGGGTGGGGGCGAAATGCCGAACGATTATCCGTATGCAATTCTGGACTTCCCGCGCCTGGTGCTCTCCGTCATCGGTCCGGTCCCCGCGCCCAAAGCCTACGATGCACACGGCGTGATCCTGCCTATCGACAAGGTTAACTCCTTCCCACATGCCGCCGATGTGGTGGTGCTCGGCTGCCAGGAAGAGAGATACCTGGATGCGCTGATGGTTTTCGTGGTCGGAGAGCAAAATATCGCCCTGGTACGCTCGCCTGCCGCGAGCTTGAGTTGCCCGCTGCCGCAGCCGGTCTGTGACAACAATCATCGTTGTCGATGACGGTGTCCCTTCGATTAGCATCAGAGAGCGAAATGGCCCAACCGCAACACCCCATGATCGGAAACATCCTGTCGCTGGCGGAGCCGGGCCTGTGGGAATACAGCCTGCAGCTATCGAATACTGCCCTGACCGCATGGCTCACAGGAGCGCGCCGCGATTTCAAACGCGTCGTCTTCGTCGGGCATGGCTCGTCGTTGTACAACGGCCAGGTGGGCAAATATGTCATCGAGCACATTGCCCACCTTCCGGCGGAGGCCGTCCCCGCGTTTGCATTCGGCGCCTACGTTGAAAAGGAGCTGCTCGGACCCTCAACGCTGGTCGTCGGCATCTCCGCGACGGGCGCGACGCCGTCCGTGTTGGCAGCCCTGGCACGCGCGCGCGAGGCCGGCTCGCCCACGATCGTCGTCACCGCGCAGGCTGGCAGCGTCGCTACAGAGGGCGCACAGGCCGTACTCCTGACTGGCGGTGAAGGCGATACGATCTCCGTCAAGACGAGTTCGTATGTGCTGGCGTTGGTGCCGCTCTATATGCTGGCGCTCGCCCTGTCAGACGCGGACGACTCGGCCCGGGCGTATTGGGAGGCCCAGGTCCGGGAGGCAGGCGCGGGCGCGGCCCGATTCTTGAACGGACAGCGAGCGCAGGTCCAAGCCCTGGCGCGGACCTTTGAGTCGGCCACGCGCGTATTCGTTGTGGGCAGCGGTTCGAATATCGGCACCGCCGGTGAGGGAGCGCTCAAGGTGATCGAGATGGCGAAGATGTATGCCGAGTCGCAGGAGCTGGAGGAATTTTTTCATGGGCGGCTGCGCGAGGTCGATCAGGTCAACCCGATGTTCTTCCTCGCGCCCGGGGGCCGATCGAGCGCGCGTGCGCTGGACTATCTGACCGTCATGAATAATATCGAGTCACCCAGCGTGGTGCTGACCGATGCGGTCACCCGGGGGATCGAGGAACTCGCCGCGCATGTGCTGAAGATGCCGGCCGCGCTGGACGAGTATGCCACGCCGCTGCTGTACGCCATCCCGCTGCATTTGTTCGGCTATGAGCTGGCCCTGCTGCGCGGCGTCGACCCCACGGCCAAGCGCTATGAGATCGAGATGCAGAATGTGCGCTATGGGGATAAATTGTGAGAGTTTCGCCGGAGATGAACGGAGAGAACGAGAATGAAGAGCGACAAGCGGAGATTGAGCGGAATCGATGGGCTTAGAGCAGGGCTCATGCCAATAGGCCAGAGTTTGTTGTGCAAATCGCTTGGCCGCAGATGAACGCTGATAAACGCGGATCAACAGATCGGATGGCCCTGAAAAGAAAATCGTTTATCAAGACATCAGCGTTGATCCGCGTTCATCTGTGGCAAATTTTCAAATAAGATTCAATCTCCAGGGAGAATTACATGGACATCCTTCGCGTGGGCGGACTCGGAACCGGCAGGGTTTTTCATGACGCGCATGTTCCCGTGTATGCAAATCGCGCAGACGTGCAGCTGACCGGCGTCTACGATCCCGATCTGCCAGCCGCGCGCCGCAGCCGCGAGCATTATCTTAAACTGCGCCGTGAGGCTTTTCCGGATGAGCAGCATCCCGAAGTGATCATCTACAACCTGGCGGAGGACC
>DASXQN010000128.1:0-5478 GCA_036507155.1 Anaerolineales bacterium | reverse complement strand
CATGAGAACGGCATCCACAGAATACAGGATCATGCCCGTGATCAATGGCCAATCCTTGCGTTTCGACGTCAAGTAGCCAAACACCACGATAAGCCCGCAGATGCCCGCATTGACGAGCAAACCCACTACGGAGGCTGCGGTCTTAATCCCGACAATATCGCGTCCTAGCATGAAGGCAATCGCATCCACGACCTGCGCGATTTCCAGCCCCATGGGAAACCGCACAGTCCCACTGAATACGTTGACCAACGAATTGATCATCGATAGGGCGGCGATCCAGTAAAAATTGCTCGCAATATTCTTGTATGCCGTTTCCGGAGGAATGCTGCGCATTGCCTGCTGGGTCTTCTGAGCAGCCGGAGACAAATACGGCTCCGTGCCGACGTCCAACTTGGGTTCTTGTGCGCGGCGGATCTCTTCCTGACGGCTCGGAGAATCGGTGGGAAACTGCTGATTCATAATCCTACCCTTCGAGATGTTTTGAAGACTATACAGCAGAACACTACCCGAGTCAACATGCGCTGTGAGGCTGTGGCTATGTCAGCGCAGAGAGGATTTCCCGCGTACGCGCTACATCCAATTGGATCTGTTCGATCAGTTCTTCCAGGGACGGGAACTTCAATTCTTCGCGCAGCCGGTTAACAAAATCTAGCTTCAAGATGCGACCGTAGATGTCGCGATCAAAATCCAGCAGATAGGCCTCGACCGTTGGGATGATCTGATCTGATTTGACGGTGGGACGCACGCCTACGTTGACGGCCGCGGGGTGGCGTTCGTCGCCCAGCCAGGCCCAGGCTGCATAAATTCCGTTGGCTGGCAGGATCTTTCCGGCTGGGTAATCGATATTGGCGGTGGGAAAACCGATGCCGCGGCCGCGTCCATCCCCATGCACTACCGGCCCGCGCAAGCTGTAGGGGTGGCCGAGCCGTTCGGCGGCCGCGCGGACATCACCCGCGCCGATGAGTCTGCGGATCGCGGTCGAGGAGATCACGCCGCTTTCGTCACTGACCGCTTTCACGACCTCGACCTCGTACTTGAGCTCATTCCCGATCTCGGTTAGGCGCGCGGCATCGCCTTCACGCGCTTTGCCGAGGGCGAAGTCATAGCCGATCAACAGGCGCGCGAGCCCGAGGCGACGCGTCAGACGCGACATGAATTCGGAGGCGGAGACCGCCGCCAGGTCCGGGGTGAAGCGCTCGGTGATGACCACGTCCACGCCATGGGCGGCCAGCAGTTCGGCGCGTTCGTCCGGCGTGGTCAGCATCGGGATGTCCTTTCCCGTCAGGACGGCGGACGGATGCGGATCGAGCGTGAGCACAACCGCGGAAGCGCCGTCCGCGTGGGCGCCGGCCGAGAGCGCATCCAGAATTTTCTGATGGCCGCGATGGACACCGTCGAAGACACCAACCGTCAGCCAGGATTTTTGCAGGGAGAGGTCATTGAGGGAGCGGTAATGCTGCATAAAGAAACTCCAGTGGCAACGTGCGCCACTGGAGCAATTCTACTCGGAAGTGAAGAACACTTTCTTCGGCTGCCACTCAGGCGTGCCTCCTTCATTGGCAGCCAGTTCCATCAAGGCCACCAGCTCACCCTGCGTGCTGACGCCGCGCACCATGCCGGGGCTGGCGTCTTGCGCTGCCTTCACGCGGTGGCCGTGGCGCACGCCCTCCACGTCATCGGGACTCAATTCGACGGCCGGCCAGTCCCCCAACGCTTCCGCGGCGGGGATCAGATACTGATACCAATTGCCGGCGTGAAAGGACTCCTGCAATTTTCGCAGCGGCACGGCGTCGCGCAACGAGAAGCGGCCGCTTTTGGTGCGGCGCAGTCCCACGAGATACGCACCGCAACCCAATTTTTCGCCGAGGTCGTTCGCGAGCGAGCGCACGTACGTCCCTGAGGAGCAATGCACGTCCACCACTACTTCGGGCGGCGCCCATTCGAGCACTTCCAGATGATGCACTTGTATCTTGCGCGGAGCCAGGTCCACTTCCTCGCCCTGGCGGGCCATTTCGTAGGCCTTGCGCCCCTGCACCTTCACCGCAGAGTAAGGCGGCGGGATCTGCTCGATCTCGCCTTCGAAGGTCTTCAAGACCGTTTCGAATTCCGCTTCGGTTACGTTGACCGGTGCGTCGGTGCGCGTAAAGCGCCCGTCTGCATCGAACGTATCGGTGGTGGAACCCAGGCGGATGATGGCCTGATAGCGTTTATCGGAAGCAGAGACATATTCGCTCAAGCGCACAGCGGGACCGACCAGGATCACCAGCACGCCGGAGGCGCGGGGATCCAGCGTCCCTGTGTGGCCTGCCCTGCGAAGTCCTGTTCCATTGCGGATTGCCTGTACCACGTCATGCGACGTCATGCCTACTGGCTTGTCCACCACTAGAACGCCGGAGATGGCGTTCTTTACGTCCTGACTATTCATCGAATGTCCTCCTGAAAATTTTTCCATGCTATTCAATTATCACATACTTGTGTGAAACAGAGATTAGAGCCCCAACACCTCACGCGTCGCTTTGAGGACTGATTGGCGGATAACCGCCACTTCGCCGTCGATGTCGGCGCCGGCCGCCGCCGTATGTCCGCCGCCGCCGAAATGTTTGGCCACCTGCGAAACATCAATGCCGGATTCGAGCGCGCGCCAGGATACTTTTACGCGGCTCATGTTCTGTTCAACGAAGATCATACCGACCTTGTTACCTTCGATGGCCGAGATGATGTTGATCAAGTCAGCATCATCATTTCCGCCGTAGCCGGTCTTCTTGCGATCGGCGATCGTCAACGTTGCCCAAACCATGCCGTGTTCGCTTTCCAGGCTGGAGAGGCCGGCGCCCCAATACTTGGCGGAGGCCAGCGAGCGGCGCACAAGCGAGCGCATATACAGGTCAGGTAAATCCACGCCGTGCTCCATCAGGCTGGCTGCCTGGCGAAGCGCTTCGGGCGTCATGTTCAATGTGCGGAAGCCGAGCGTATCCGTGACGATCCCCGTTAAGAGCGCAGCGGCGATGGGCTGCGTGATCTTCAGTCCCCAGGCTGGCATATGATCCGTGAGGATCGCGGCGGTGGCAACCTGCTCCGGGGCGACCAGGTTCAGCGTGCCGAATTTTTCATTGGTCACGTGATGGTCAATGTTGATATCCGGGTGGCGGACCTGCTCGAAGGATTTTCCCAGGCGGGCAAAATCCGCGCAATCGACCGTGATGAAGGTGTCGAACTCGCCTTGCGGAGCCGTCCGGACCTGGTCACTGCCTTTAAGGTGCCTGAAGGAGGCCGAGATCCCGTCCGCCAGGACCATTTGGACTTGTTTGCCGGCGTCTTGAAGCGCCAATCCCAGCCCGAGCAGCGAACCGATGGCGTCCCCATCGGGCCGTACATGTGCGGCGACAACAATGCGATCTGCAACGGCAAGGCGCTCTTTGATGGCCTTGATCAATGATTCATCCATGCTGCTTTGAATGCTCCTCTGCTGACCCCGGGCGTTCCCCTATTTTTTCTCTCTAATTTTGGCGAGCACTTGCTCGATGTGATCTGCGTTTTCCGGCGTCGGATCCCAATGGAAGCGAAGACGCGGGAAGGCGCGCAGCTCGACGCGGGCGGACAGCGCCCGGCGCAGGAACCCGCTGGCGGAATTGAGTCCCGCCAGGACCTCGGGAGCCCGGGAGGCGCCCTCCACCGCCGAGACGTAGATATCCGCGTAAGCCAGATCCTTGTCCACCTTGACGTCGGTCACGTGGATGAGCTCCAGGCGCGGGTCATTGACTTCGCGGATCAACATCACCGAGAGTTCCTGGCGGATACGGTCCCCAATGCGTTGCAAGCGGATCGCAGAAGGCATGGTTACATTTCAGATTGCAGATTTTTGATTGCTGATTTGCTCATTTGCTGATTTGCTCATTTGCTCATTTGCAAATCACGCGCTCTTTTCCAGCACGTAGGAGACGAGTTGATCTCCGATCTTGATGTCGTTGAAGTTCTTGAAGCCGACGCCGCACTCGAAGCCGGCGCGCACTTCCTTCACGTCTTCCTTCTCGCGCCGCAGCGAGGCCATCTCGCCTTCAAAGACGATGTCGCTTCCACGCAGGATGCGCACGCGCGAGTTACGGCGCAACTCGCCCTCCGTCACCCTGCAGCCCGCCACTTTGCCCAGCTTCGAGGCGGAGAACACAGCCAGCACCTGCGCGCGGCCGATGACCTTTTCGATGACCTCGGGAGCGAGCATGCCAGTCAGAGCCTTCTCGATGTCTTCGGTCATGCGATAAATGATCTCATACAAGCGGATGGAGATGCCCTCTTTTTCGGCAAGCCGGCGGGCAGTGACATCCGCCTGGACATTGAAGCCGATGAGGATGGCGTGCGAGGCCGAAGCCAGCATCACGTCGTTATCGCCGATATTGCCGGTCTCGGCATACAGGATATTGATCCCGATCGCGCCCTGTCCGAGCTTGTTAAGCTCGCTCATGATCGGATCGAGCGAACCCTGCACGTCGGCCTTGACGATCAGATTCAGTTCCTGAACATCTCCGGACTGCACGCTCGAGAAGATATCTTCGAGCGAGACCTTCTTGACCAGGGTTTTGTCCTTCGCTGTCTGCAGCCGTTCGTCGACGATCAAGCGGGCTTCCTTTTCGGACTCGACCACCTGGAATACATCGCCTGCCGCGGGTACGTCATTCAGACCCAGCGCAGCTACCGGCGTGGACGGCCCGGCAGTCTTGATGGGCTTGCCTCTGAAGTCCGAGATGGCGCGCAGCTTGCCGTAGGCACTGCCTGCGACGACCACGTCACCAGCCTGAAGCGTGCCGTTCTGAACGAGCAGTGTGGCGATCGTGCCCTTGGTCTTCTCGACTTCCGCCTCAATGACGGTGCCGATCACCTTGCCTTCGGGATTGGCGCGGATCTCGGTGTTATCGGCGACCAGCAGGATGCCTTCGAGCAAATCGTCGATACCCTGCTTCTGCTTTGCAGATACAGGCACGACCATGGTGTTGCCGCCCCAATCATCCGGGACGAGCTCCAGTTCCGCCAATTGTTGCTTGACGCGTTCGGGGTTGGCGTTGGCCTTGTCGATCTTGTTGAGCGCCACGATGATCGGTACGCGCGCCGCCTTGGCATGGGCGATGGCCTCGCGCGTCTGCGGCATCACGCCGTCGTCGGCGGCCACCACCAGGATGACAATGTCCGCGCCCTGGGCGCCGCGCGCACGCATTTGCGTAAACGCCGCATGACCGGGCGTATCCAGGAATGTGATCAGGCGGCCTTTTTGCTCCACCTGATATGCGCCGATATGCTGGGTGATCCCGCCGGCTTCGCCTTCGGCCACATTGGTCTCGCGAATGGCGTCCAGCAGACTGGTCTTGCCGTGATCGACGTGACCGAGGATGGTTACCACAGGCGGACGATTGATCAATGTAGACACGTCCTCACCTGCGATCATCTGCCGCCAGAGCGGCACTTCCCCCGCTTCTTCCACCTTCACTT
>DASXQN010000127.1:0-6212 GCA_036507155.1 Anaerolineales bacterium | reverse complement strand
GGAGCGGCTTTTCCGTGTGGAGCCGAGCGGCGCAGTCGTCAATGAACCGGATCCGACGGCCGGCCAGCTGGTCTGCACGGCGGCGGCAGGCTCCGCCGACCTGACCGCAATCCAGAAGCGCGCCTACCAGAGCGTGTTGGTGATGCGCTTGATGAATTTCAGCCAGCCGCTGCCCTGGACAAATCTGCAGTTGTATGACTGGTTTGTGAGCACCATCGACGGCATTCGCTTTCGCGACGATGTCGAATTCAGCCATTGCTGCGATCCGACCAGTGTCATCAATATTCAGGTCCGGGAAAACTCCTATCTGGCAATCACGGATCGATTTCTCGATCCGAATTTCGGCGGCGGCCTGGTCTTCACCACCGTTTTATACGTCCACGAAGCGCGGCACAACGCAGGCCTGGGACATACCTGCCCCGACGGCGCGGATGATAAGACGATGGCAGAGATGGGCGCCTGGGCGGTCCAATATTACATTCAGACGTGGCTGGCGCAGTATGCGGACCGCGCCTTCATCCAGGCACCCGGCCTCGACCCGGACGCCTACCGCCGCGTCCTGCTGGACGAGGCCAACTACGTGCGCAACAACCGATTCTGTGAAGAGCCGCTTCTTGATCCATTGCCCACGCTGATTCCATAGAGTTGAAGAGCGATCAACCATGAATTTCAAGGATACGCCTGGCATTCAATGAGAGCCAGGCGTATCTCTCTTAGATTGCCCGAATCTGTCGGGAACCGGTCTCTATCAAGTGGTGTAGACTGGATAAGTACACGATATCGGATCACGCGTGACCGAAGCCGACCTGATCGAACAATCCCGCCGCGGCCAACCCGACGCCTGGGAGGCGCTGACCCGCACCTACCAGGAGACGGTGTTTCGACTCGCCTATCTATTGCTGGGCGATCCTGACGACGCGCAAGATGTCACCCAGGATACCTTCGTGCGCGCCTACTTCGCGCTCAAGCGCTTCGATGCGAGGCGGCCGCTGCGGCCGTGGCTGCTGCGCATCGCCTCGAACCTGGCACGCAACCGCAGGCGGTCACTGGGACGATACTTTACACAGCTGCAGCGCTTCGCGCGCGAGCCTCAGCCGGAGGCTGCACCGGTCGGTTCGGACGATTCGGAATCGCTGTGGCAAGCCGTCCGCCGGCTGCGGCCCGAGTTCCAGCAGGTAATCTATCTGCGTTTTTTCCTCTCGCTCAGCGAGGCAGAGATGGCAGACGCGTTGGACGTGGCCGCCGGCACCGTGAAATCTCGATTGCATCGCGCGCTGGCCGCGCTGCGCGCCGTGATCCTGCGTGACTACCCGCACCTGGAAGGCACCTTCGAATCATGAATGGTATGGATATGACTCAACTCGAACAACGGCTCCGCGACGCGGCCAGCAGATTCAACTATCCCCCCTCGCCGGATGTGAGCCGGCGCGTCCGCCTCAGCCTGAGTCGGGGCCGATTCAGCGGGATCAGGCTGACGGTCCGGGTGGCGGCGATCGTGCTGGTCCTGCTCGCCGCCGCGCTGGCAGTGCCCCAGGTCCGCGCGCTCCTGGCAGAGTTCTTCCAGATCGGGCCGGTGCGCGTCCTGCCCTTTGCACCGACGGCGACTCCCAACCCACCAGCCGGACAAGGTGAGTCTCTGCTCACGGCGACGCCGCGCGCCGCCCGCACGCAGGAAGTGCCGAATTACGCCGTGTCGATCTTCGGTTTCGCGGGCGAGCAAGACCTTGCGACCGCGCGCCGGCTGATCCCGTTCACCATCAAATTGCCCTCGTATCCGCCCGATCTGGGCGCGCCGGATCGCGTCTTCGTTCAGCAGGACGGGCCGATGGTCATCCTGGCATGGGTCGAGCCGGGCGCGCCGGACCGCGTGCGCATGAGTCTGCACGAGATCGGTCCGGGCAGCATCTTCCTCGAGAAATACCAGCCGCGCGTGGTCCTGGAGACGCAAGTGAACGACGCATACGCGCTGTGGGTCGAGGGGCCGTATCTGGTGAAACTGTCGAGCGGGCAAACCGATTTTCGCCGCCTGGTGGAGGGCAACACGCTGATCTGGAAAGACGGCGATATCACCTACCGCCTCGAGACGAACCTGACGCTGGCTGAAGCCATCCAGATCGCGGAATCGCTCCAGTAACGACCGCGGAGATGGCGCGGTCGGGACTCCGCCACCCCGTTTGATCCGTTGCCGCGGCGGACTCTGTCCGACCGCTGCGTTCGCGGCGCCCGGCCCGCTTTGCATTTTTATTAATGTGCTTGCGCCGGCCCGGTGAACGTGCTATAATCCTGTTAATTCCCCAGCTTCTTGAAAACTCAACTTTGACCCGCACGCAGGCAACCTCCCTGCTTGCACACATCCACACACCTGCCAACCCAGTTTTGAAAGAGGGCCATTTCTACACCCGAACCTGTAATTAAGCCTGTGACCCCGGGGGCGCTGGCTATGTACGCATTTCATCCCCAAAAAGGCAATCAACGCTATGAAAATACTTGAGTTGGAAAACGAACCGCTGTTCAAGCTGCGCGCCATCGCGAAGGACCTCAACGTGCAGAATTTCAACCGGCTGAAAAAAGAGGCCCTGATCCTCGGTATCCGCCAGTCGGAGGCGCAAAAGGAAGGCGTGGAGCTGCGCGGCGGCGTCCTCGAGATCATGAGCGAAGGCATCGGTTTTTTGCGAGCCGCGAACTATCGCATCAGCGACCAGGATGTGTATGTCTCGCAAGCCCAGCTGCGCCGCTACGACTTGCGGGCCGGCGACCTGGTGATCGGACACGTGCGGCCGCCGCGCGAATCGGAACGCCATTTCGGACTGCTGAAGGTCGAGACGGTCAACGGCCTCGACCCCGAAGAGGCCGGCCGCAGGGCGGTCTTTGAAAGCCTGACGCCGGTGTTCCCGGATAAACGCTTCGACCTGGAGCTCGATCACGATACGTTGGCGCCGCGCATGATCAACCTGGTGGCGCCCATCGGCCGGGGACAGCGTGGCCTGATCGTTTCACCACCCAAGGCGGGAAAAACCACGATCCTCAAGCAAATCGCAAACTCCATTTCAACAAAATACCCGGATGTGCATTTGATGGTCGCCCTGATCGGCGAACGCCCCGAAGAGGTGACGGACATGGACCGCTCGGTGGATGCCGAAGTGGTGGCTTCCACCTTCGACGAACCGGTCACCTCGCACGTGCGCACCGCGGAGATCGCCTTAGACCGCGCTAAGAGAATGGTGGAGATCGGGCGCCACGTGGTAATCTTGATGGACTCGATCACCCGCCTGGCGCGCGCCTATAACCTGGTTGTCAACCCGTCCGGTCGCACGCTGTCGGGCGGCATGGACCCCTCGGCACTCTATCCGCCCAAGCGGTTTTTCGGAGCGGCGCGCAACATCGAGGAGGGCGGCTCTCTCACCATCATCGCCACCTGTCTGGTGGACACTGGCTCCCGCCTCGACGACGTCGTGTATGAGGAGTTCAAGGGCACCGGCAACATGGAGTTGCACCTCTCGCGCAAACTGCAGGAGCGCCGCATCTTCCCCGCCGTGGACATCGAGCGTTCGTCCACACGCCGCGAGGATCTGCTGCTCGGTCCGGATATCCTGCAGAGGGTCTGGTTGATGCGCCGCATGTATATTCAGATGATCAGTCCCCCGCCGCAAGGCGCCGGCCTGGACAACGCGGTGGCCACCGAATCCATCATCCAACGTCTGGACCGCGCCAGGGATAATCAGGAATTTCTCGAGAACTTAACCAAGGACGCATGAACAAAGTCCGTGAGTTGATCAGCAAGCTGCTCGCCTTCATCCAGAAACTCAGACCCGCCGCAGCTAGCGACGGGTCATCCGTGGTCAAGCCAAAGCCGGACCGCTTCACCCTCGTAAGTTGGGTCGTGACGTGGGCGATCGTGCTGGCTGCTCTCGGATTCGCATTTTGGAAGACGCAAGTCAACGCCGCCGGCAGCGGGACGGTGCCTGTACCGACAGCCGGACCGGGCGAGAATCAGCCGAACGTCACGCTGCCCACCCAAACCTCCGGGGGCGGCAACGGGAGCGGCATCGAACGCGAGCTCCAACTCAAGACCAACATCCCGGAGCGACCGCGCTATGAGGCGGTCAATTACCGGGTCTCGGTCGGCGATGCGATGTTCTCGATCGCCAAAGAGTTCAACATCAAGCCCGAAACCATTCTGTACTCGAACGGCGATGTGCTGGATGACAATCCGCATAACCTGCGCCCGGGCATGGAGCTCCTGATCCCGCCCGTCGACGGACTGTACTACACGTGGAAGGACGGCGATACCGTCGAATCGGTCGCGACCGAATTCGAATCCGACCTCAACGCGGATAAGCAAATCAATGACGAGGACGTGCAATTGCTGGAAGCGGCTATCCTGAGTTTTCCAGGCAACGATCTGGATCTCACTGATCCGCAGATCGAGCCGGGAACGGTCGTGATGATCCCCGGCGGCCAACGCGAGCTGGTGGACTGGACCAAGTTCATCCCGACGATCGGCCGCAACAACAACGGCACTACCGGTACATCGGACTTCGGCTCGAATGCGTGCGGCGGAGGTCCAGTTGGCTCCGGCTTCGTCTGGCCCACGCAGGGTCCGCATACGATCTCGGGCAATGGCTACGGCCCGGGTCACCTTGGCATCGACATCACCGGCAACGTCGGCGACCCGGTTCTCGCTTCTTCCTCCGGCGTCGTCACGATGGCGCAGGGGGGCTACAACTATGGGTACGGCAACGTGGTTCAGATCGATCATGGCAACGGCTACGTGACGGTCTACGCCCACTTGGATACGATCGGCGTTTCCGTCTGCTCATCCGTCTTTGCCGGCCAGTTCATCGGCACAGTGGGCAACACCGGTAACTCCTTCGGTTCCCACCTGCACTTCGAAGTGCGCGAGGGCGGCGCGAACATCAATCCCTTGTACGTCGTGCAATGAACCAGGAGAGCCTGCAAAAGGCCTTCGCGGACCTGCCGCTTGGCGGCGTGCGGTATTTTCCCTCCATCGGATCCACTAACGACGAAGCCCTGGTCTGGGCCGCACATGGCGGTCCGGACCTTTCCGTTGTGGTCGCAGACGAACAGACGGCCGGCCGCGGCCGGTCCGGACGAAAGTGGTTCACGCCCCCGGCTTCGGCGCTGGCGTTCAGCGTGATCCTGCGCTCCTCCGTCGCGAAGCATCCCGGGCCCGCCCGCTTCACGCCCGGCAATACCGAAGAAGGGACGGCCGACACGCCGCAACATTCGCGGACCGTGGGCCTGGCCGCGCTGGCTGTGGCCGAATCGCTGCGGACGCGTTCCCTGCCGGTGCTGATCAAGTGGCCGAACGACATCCTGCTCGCGGACAAGAAGGTGGCCGGCATCCTGCTCGAATCCGTGTGGATCGGCGCGCACGTGGATTTCACAATCGTCGGCATCGGCGTCAACGTCAAGCGGTCGGCTGTGCCTCCGTCCAGCCTGCTTAACTATCCTGCCATCAGCCTCGAGGAAGTCCTCGGCGGCAGCCCGGAGCGCGAGCCGATTCTTCACGATATCCTGGCCGCGTTGATCGCCTGGCGCGCCAGGATCGACACGGACCTCTTCCTGCACACTTGGGAGGACCTGCTCGCGTTCCGCGGCCAACAGGTCCAGGTATGGGAGGAGAGCGAGACGCCTGTCAGCGGGGAACTGCTCGGGCTCGAACAGGACGGCAGCCTGCGCTTGCGCGATCGAAGCGGCGATCCGCTCATCCTCCATTATGGGGACGTACGGCTGCGCCCGGCCGTATGATATACTTTATCCATGATCGATAATCTGCGCGAGGACGCAGGTGCCAAGCCTTTTTACGAAGAAGAGGCGCAATTCCAGCCCGCCGGTACCAGCACCTCCGCCTCGAAGAATGGCCGGTTCCTCGGCATGACGCCGGGGCAGCGTTTCTTTGTCGCCGTAATGCTGTTCTTTGCGGTGTGTTCCCTCGGGGCCATGTGCCTGCTGATAACGCAGAAGATTGGCCTGCCGGTGTAAGGGTCCACAAAAAAATAGAGCGCCCTTGCGGGCGCTCTTTCGTTTTAATGAATTCGGGCTGCAGTTGAACTGCGTCCTTGTCGTTCGTTACATCCGTGGCGGCCGCACTTTTTCACAGTGCGCGCCTTGGGGACGATGTGTCTGCTGATCACCGAGAAAATATCATTACCCCTATGGATGACGAAGGGCGACCACCTGGTCGCCCC
>DASXQN010000126.1:0-7164 GCA_036507155.1 Anaerolineales bacterium | reverse complement strand
GGCTGCGCGCAGTGATGGCCGGCGCGCACAGCTACGCCATCCCGATCGAGGATCTGCGCCACATCGTGCGGGTGGACGCCCTCCAGCGTGAACGCTGCGACGCCTCCCTTTCGATCCGCGGTTGGGCCGAACAGTTTGACGCCCGGGATCTCTTCCAGGCGCTCCAGCGCATACTCGGTGATTTCGTGCTCGTGAGCTGCAATAGCGTCCATCCCTAATTCAGCCAGGTAGTCCACGGCGGCGCCGAAACCGACCGCCTCCGCGATCGCGGGCGTCCCCGCTTCAAACTTGTGCGGAACACTATTCGGCCGGAATGAGCGCAAATGAACTTCCCGGATCATGTCGCCGCCACCGAGGAATGGCGGCATCTCTTCGAGCAATGCGGACTTGCCATACAGCGCGCCGATCCCTGTTGGTCCACAGAGCTTGTGGGCGGAGAATGCCAGGAAGTCGACGTCCAGCGCCTGCACGTCCACCGCGAAATGCGGGACCGATTGCGCGCCGTCCAGAAGCGTGATGGCGCCGGCCCCATGGGCCAGGTGGATCATCTCGGCGGCCGGATTAATCGTGCCAAGGACGTTCGACATGTGGGTGAAAGAAACGAGCTTCGGCTCCTGCGCCAGCAGCGCCCGATAGGCATCCAGGTCCAGGACGAATTCCGGCGTGACGGGAATAAACTCGAGGCGAATGCCGCGTTCGGCTGCCAGCATGTGCCACGGCACGAGATTGGAGTGATGCTCCATCTCACTGAGCAGCACAAGATCGCCCGCCTTGAGATTGGCGTGCGCCCAGGTGCGGGCCACGAGGTTGATCGATTCTGTCGTGTTGCGCGTGTAAACGATTTGATGGGCGTCCGCCGCGTTGATGAAGCCGGCAATCTTAACTCGCGCCTGCTCGTACAGCCCGGTGGCTTCTTCTGCCAGCGTGTGAATGCCGCGATGGATGTTGGCATTCGAACGGCGGTAGAACTTGTCCATGGCCTCGATGACCGCCAACGGTTTTTGTGAGGTGGCGGTTGAATCCAAATAGACCAGCGGGATGCCGGGTTGCACTTCGCGCTGGAAGATCGGGAAATCCTGACGAATTCGAGGGACGTCGAGAATCATGCGCTAGCTTCGATGCAGAATCGAGCGGCGGGCACCTGGAACCCGCTGTCAATTGCGTTTAGTAGCTCGGGATCGCCTTTTCCTTGTGGCCGGACTTCTTGCCGGCCGCGGCACGGATATGCTCCGAGTTCAGCGGGTACCACAAGATGCGGTCGGGGACCATCCAGCCGTCGGTGAGGAAGACGTTGGAGCGGAACTGGACGGCAACCATCTTGATGTCCACCTGGACGACGATGCCTTTGATCCAGCCGCGCACGCGGTCGCTGTTCTTTTCGTGGTCACAGAAGACTTCCACCGCATCGCCGACCTCGAAGCCATACGCCCCACCCGGGGCTTTCATGTACGCGAATTGAGTGCCGCGATTGGAGCGGGCCTTGCGAGAATCCCCTTTGGGCGTCGATGCCGCAGGCTTGGCCGACGGAGTGCGACTTACACGAGTATTTGCCATTTGTTATCCTTGCCATCCATAAATTTTTTGCACAATGCCGTGAGCGTTGTGCCGGTCAGCTGTACTCCTCCGCGGTGGAGGGGATCAGCTGCTCATTTTTGCGGAGATGTATTCCTGAAACCGTTCGCGCACACCTTCGAAGGGGATGCGTTGAAAGATCGGGTCGAAGAAACCCTCCACCACGAGCTTCTCTGCCTCCGGCAATGGGATGCCCCGCGAGCGCAGATAGAAAAGCGGTTCAGGCTCGAGCTTGCCCACCGTCGCGCCGTGCGTACAGCGGACGTCGTCTGCCAGGATCTCCAGGCCGGGGATCGAGTCGGCTCGGGCGCCCTCGCTGAGGACCAGGTTCCGGTTGGCCTGATAGCCGTCCGTCTTCTGCGCGGCAGGCGCCACATAGATCATGCCCTGCCAGACCGAGCGGCTCTTGCCTTTGAGCGCGCCTTTGAACAGCAGGTCGCTGGTGGTGTTTGGCGCCAGGTGGTTCTGTTGCGTGTCGTGATCGAGATGCTGGTCACCGTCCGTGAAGTAAAACCCGGACATTCGGCCGGTCGCGCCCTGGCCGGCAAGGTCCAGCTCCGAGAAATTCTTTGTAAGACGCGAACCGATCGCGCCGAAGATCCAATCAAGCTGGCCGCCGCGCTCAACGCGGATGCGCTCATGCGAAAAATTCCAGGCGTGCCGGCCCCAGGACTGCAGTTCAACGAAGCGCAGCGTGGCATCCTGCAAGACCTGGATCTCCACGATCCCGGCGTGCATGGAGTTTGATCCGGGCTGATCCGGCGAGGCCGCCTCGTGGACGTACGTGACGGAAGCGCCTTCATCCACCAAGACCAGAATATGGGAGATGTGAGCCAGGTCCGCGCCGGGCCCCCACAGGACGGAATGCAGCGGTTGTTCGACCGTCACACCTTTCGGCACATAGAGCACAACGCCTGTCTGCGCCAGGGCTCCCGCCAATGCGGCGAACTTGCCTTCCTCGACATTGACGGCCTTGCCGAGCATTCGGGCAAGAAGCTCGGGATGATCGCGCTCCGCTGTTTTCAAATCAGTGAAAATGACGCCCTGTGCTGCGAGCTTTGCATCCAGATCCGCGGTGACGCCGCCGGGGAGCAGGACAATCTGTCCGCCGTGCTGGTCCGCGATCAGCGGCTTCAGTAGATCTGCACGCACTGGTGGAAGGGATTTGTGAGCACCCTCTGCCGGCAGCTTGAACACATCCACCGGCAGGTCATGAATATCCGTGCGGCGCCAGGCCTCTTCCGCGGCGGAGGGCAGAGTCAGCCGCTTGAACGCGGCCCAGGCCGAGGTCCGGTACGAGGCGAGCTCCGCCGCCAAGCCCTTAACGTCCGGCTCGGCGAACGCGAAGTCCTTGGCGGCGCTGACCGCACGTCGAGTCTTGGAGACAACTACTTTGGGTTTCTCTTGCATCATATTCTCATGCTGTCATTGCGAGCCTTCGGGAAGCAACCTCCACGTTCAACAGGAGATTGCCACGCTCCCCTCCGGGTCGCTCGCAATGACATTAGCCGATCGAGCCTTCCATTTGCAGTTGGATTAACCGGTTCATTTCCACCGCATATTCCATCGGGAGTTCCTTGACAAGCGGCTCGATAAAGCCGGATACGACCATGGAGGTGGCTTGCTCCTGGGTGAGACCGCGGGACATCAGATAGAAGAGCTGCTCCTCGCCGACCTTGCTGACGGAGGCCTCGTGCCCGATGCTGACATCGTCTTCGTCGATCTCGATGTACGGATACGTGTCGGAGCGGGACTGCGGGTCGAGCAGCAGCGCATCGCAGACGACGTTGGACTTGACGCCCTTCGCCCCGCGATGAACCTTGAGCAGGCCCCGGTACGAGGCGCGCCCGCCGCCCTTGCTGATCGACTTCGAGGTGACCTTGCTGGTCGTGTTCGGCGCGAAGTGGTACATTTTGCTGCCGGCATCCTGGTGCTGGCCGGGGCCGGCAAACGCCATCGAGAGCATCTCGCCGCGCGCGCCGGGTTCCATCAGATAGCAGGACGGGTATTTCATCGTCACCTTCGAGCCAAGGTTCGCGTCCACCCACTCGTGGCTGGCATTCTCAAACACCTTGGCGCGCTGCGTGACGAGGTTATAGACGTTGGTGCTCCAGTTCTGGATGGTGCTGTAACGGGAGCGCGCGCCCTTCTTGACGATGATCTCGATCACGCCGGAGTGGAACGAATCGGTCGTGTATTGCGGCGCTGTGCAGCCTTCCACGTAATGGACCGAGGCACCTTCTTCGACAATGATCAGTGTTCGCTCGAACTGCCCGAGATTGGCCGTATTGAGTCGGAAGTAGGCCTGCAGCGGGAGATCCACTTTCACGCCCTTCGGCACATAGACGAACGAGCCGCCCGACCAGACGGCCGAGTTGAGGGCCGCGAACTTATTGTCTTCGATCGGAATGACCGTGCCGAAGTACTCGCGGAACAACTCAGGATGCTGCTTCAGGCCATCCTCGATGGACAAGAAGATCACACCCTGCTTCTCGAGGTGCTCCAACACCGAGTGATACACCATCTCCGATTCGTATTGCGCGCCCACTCCGGCCAGGAACTTGCGTTCGGCCTCGGGGATGCCCAGCTTGTCGAATGTGTTCTTGATATCGTCCGGCACATCCTCCCAGGACTTCTCACTCTGCTGAGTCGGCTTGACATAATAGAAGATGTTGTCGAAGTCGAGTTCTTTCAGCGACGGCCCCCAGGTGGGCATAGGCCGCGTAATGTAGTGCTCGTAGGCCTTCAGGCGGAATTCCAGCATCCAGGCCGGCTCGCCCTTCATGCGCGAGATGTTCTCTACGACCGCGCGACTCAAGCCGCGCTCCGATTTGAAAACATACTTGTCTTCAGGATCGTGGAAGCCGTACTTGTATTGTCCGATGCCTTCGAGGATCTTGTCGTCACTCATGATAGTTCACTCAATTCTGTCCGCAGCGCGGCGTTCTGTGCGCAGGCTGCAGGCTTTTTGATGCTCAGATACGAAACTAGGAAGCCGGCGTGCCCTGCTCCGCGGAGATCGGGTCGTACTTCTCGCGGATCCAGCTGTATCCTTTTTCTTCCAGGTGCAGGGCCAACTCCGGACCGCCGGATTCCACGATGCGACCGTCCAGCATCACGTGGACGTAATCGGGCCTGATGTAATTCAGCAGGCGCTGGTAATGTGTGATCACCAGCACACCGAGATCCTTGTTCATCAAAGCATTGACGCCGTCCGCCACAACGCGCAGCGCGTCGATGTCCAGGCCGGAGTCGGTCTCATCCAGGATGGCGATCTGCGGCGCGAGCGTGGCGAGTTGCAGGATCTCGGCGCGCTTCTTCTCGCCGCCAGAGAATCCTTCGTTGAGATACCGGCCCGCAAAGTTGGGATCCATCTTTAGGAGCTCCATCTTGGCCTTCAGCAGTTTGCGAAATTCCGGGATGGGCATGCCTTTGTCTTCTGGATTCTTCGCACGACGATGGGCGTTGAGCGCGGTGCGCAGAAAATTGGCGACCGTCACGCCTGGGATCGCGACCGGATATTGAAAAGCCAGGAAAAGTCCGAGCCGGGAGCGCTCGTCCGGCGCGAGCTCCAGTATGCTTCTTCCGCTAAAAGTGACTTCACCGGCGGTGACCTGATATGACGGATGACCCATCACGGTGTAGGCAAGCGTTGACTTGCCGGTCCCGTTGGGACCCATAATTGCGTGAATTTTCCCCTGCTCCACCGTCAGATCGACGCCCTTCAGAATCTCCTTGCCGTCGATGTTGACATGCAGGTTTTTGACTTCGAGTTGCGACATACTCATATGCTCCTAGCGGGTGGATATATTGCCGGCGCCACGCTCTTGCATGTAGCCGAATATGGCGTAAGCGGGCAAATTATAGCAGGGAAGGCCAAAAATGTCAATATTTATCATATTTTTCTAGTAAATTCGGGTCCGATCGCCTTGCCTGCGCTGGCGTGTGAACCCAGGCACAATTCAGATGCGGTCTGAACGCCGGCCCTTCCCGGTTTTCACGAAAGAATGTACGAATCAAGGCGTACTGAATCATGGCGATCTGATCCTCACGAGCCGCAGGAGGCAACCATGTCCGTTCTGATCACGATGCGTGTGAAAGTGCATGACTTCGAAGGCACGAAGAAAGCGGCGACGATGTTCGCCGCGACAGCCAAGAAAGACGGCTGCCATTGGGCGCAGGTCTACCGCTCGGAGAAGGACCCGAACGACGTGCTCTGGCTGATGGAATGGGACAGCCACGACGCCTTCGAAAAGAGCGGCGAGGACAGTGGCGAAGAATTCAACAAATTGGTGAACCCCGCCGGCGAGTGGGACGACGTGGTCTGGCATCTGTCCGACGCGGCCGAGGTGAAGTAAAGAACCGTCCCGCAGGCGTTTTCTGCCTGGTTCGCAGCAGCTCAAGTCAACCTCCGGGACACCGGTAGGGGATATTTATGATATTTATCTAGTATATTGACAGCGCATGCGGGCGCTGATATACTCACTCTTGCCTCGAGACAACTCCGAGGCAAGAGTGAGTAGCTATGAAAAGCACGCGTGAGCGAATCCTGCACAGCCTGCTCGGGCAGCCGAAGATGACCATCAACCAGTTGGCCGCGGCGGTAGGCATCAACCCTATCTCCGTCCGCCACCACCTGACGAATTTGCAGGTGGAGGGCCTGGTTTCGGCCGAGGAGGAGCGACACGGCGTGGGCCGTCCGCACCTGATCTACCACCTCACTGAAGACGGATTGGAGCGGTTTCCAACCCGCTACCTGCGACTGACCAGCCGGCTGCTGCAGCAGGTGAAAGACACGATGCCGAAACCGGTCGTGGAGAAGCTCTTCAGCGAGATCGGCGAGGGCATGGCGCAGGAGCACGCCACTAAGATGATTGGCCTGACCTTGGAAGAACGCCTTGACGCCGTCAAATCCGTGCTCGGGGAAGAGGGCTTCAAGGTCGAATGGGAGCGGGTTGGCGACCAGTACAAGATCCATGAGATTTCCTGTCCTTATCTGCAGATCGGCGCAAACCATCCCGAAGTATGCGCCGTTGATCAGACGATCATTTCAAAAATGCTGGCGCTCCCCGCTGAAAAAGTACAATGCATCCTCGACGGCAACGCGCATTGCACCTACGTTGTACAGGCCGCCAAAAACTAATCTAGAGGAACCATGACTGACGAAACCACACCCAAGACAGAGGAAACCCCCAAATCCGAGGAGGCCGCGCCGAATCCGATCAAGTGGACGATCCACGACACGCACCCGGAAATCGTGCAGGTTACCCGGGATCGCCTGTCGGAGGTGATCGACCCCGAGATCGGCATGAACATCATTCAGCTTGGATTGGTGCGTGATGTGAGCATCGAAAACGGCGTGGCCCGACTCAAGATGATCCTCACGACGCCTTTCTGCCCGTATGGACCGGCGATGATCGAGATGACGAAGGCGAAGGCCGTCGAAGGACTGGATATGCCGGTCACGATCGAGATGGGCATGGACGTTTGGGACTTCTCGATGATGGAAGATCCATCTGCACTCGACTGGGGGATGTACGCGTAACAAAGGGGCAAATGGGCAAATGAGCAAGAGAGCTGATGAACAAGAAG
>DASXQN010000125.1:0-4561 GCA_036507155.1 Anaerolineales bacterium | reverse complement strand
GCACCTTCTCCCCGCTGATGCGGGGAGAAGGAAAGGGCAAGGCGTGGGGAGAAGGGAAGTTCTCGGCAGCGGTGAGGTGCCAAGCTCGATCGGTGAGTCTTTTTGCTTCGAACCTCGAAGCCCAGAGCCGCAGCACCGACGCTTTTCGCCTCAAAGCCGAGGCACACCGGCCTCGATCCCGAGGCAAATAGCCTCGACCTCCAGGCAAATCGGCACTCGCCCGAGGCTCCGCAGCTTCGACCCTTGCAGAAAATTGCCCGACCCCTGAAGCAAAAAGCCTGACGGATGAGGCTCAGGGCCCTCACCCGCCAGGCTGGGTCACTCAACGGCTAATTCGCGCCGGTTTCAGCCCGCTTCGACGGGCTCCGCCGCCTTGCTGCCGCGGGAGAATCGCGCCGACAGGTCCTTGCGCGCGCCCTTCAGCGCCTCGCTCTTGCCCGAGACCTTGAGCAGGCCGTAGCCCTCCAGGGCAACGGTGATGACATCCGAGCCGAGCGCGAGGACGGTGTCGTCGGCGCGTTCGACCAGTTGTTCCAGCTGCATCAGGCGCGGGCGCAGCTGGTCGAGGGCCGCCAGGTCGGCCTGGGCTTCGGCGAGGTTGAGGCTGGGCGGGATGATCTGCGGGTTGGCGGCCAGCACCGACAGCGTCTGCCGGCAGAAGGCTTCGGACTTGTCGCCCATCTTGTACAGGTCGCGGCGCTGCGAGGGTTGCAGGGCGATCAGCGGCGCGAAGACGCGGCGCAGGGTGGCGAGCGCGGTGTCGATGTCGGCGAGGTCCTGCCTCATGGCCGCTTCGCGCCACCTTCTCCCGCGCGCGGGAAGAAGGATGGAGCGCTAAGGCAACACGCCGACACGCCCTTCACTTGAGGGAGGGCCGCCTTCCATCATTACGTTCCGCATTCGCACGACTTTGCACGAACTCCGGGAAGGTCTCCGCTAGCGGCGCCGCATCCGGCAAGATGTAGAACACCCCGCCCCGCTCGAACGTCGGAAGCATGATCCGCTCGTAAAAATCGGGCGAGACGTTGATGCAGCCATGAGTGATGCGGTTGTCGTCTGGCGAAGGCGATGCAAGACGTTCAGCGCGTCTCTCGGCCGGGACACCAGTAGCCGTAGGGTGGATGGAGACCGCGGAATCGTAGTCCACCCACAGCACGCGCCCAGCATCGATTGACGGGCCGAAACCGCCCACAAAGCGACCAGCAGGCGTTGTGCGATCCCGGCCCGGAATCTCGCGAAGCGCGAGACCGGCGATGCCGGGGGCCGTGTGATCGCCGATCGCCGAACCAAAGAGCCCAGATGCCGCGCCGCGAAGCCGGCCGTCGCCGTCGAACACCAAGATCTGTGCAGCGGCCTTGTCGATGATCGCGAACGGATAGCCTTGGCTGTCCTTGGTTGCGACAACCCAGCCCGCGAGCTCAATCACCGTGTTGGACACCTTTTGGCGTCGCGGAAGCTGGTCGACGGCGGCTACCGGTTGCGCGGCGGCACCCTCGGCGCTGGCCGCGTCAAAGCTCGCCAACGCCAGCGCCAACATCAGCGCGCCATAAGCGGCCTGGATCGCAGGATGTGTGCACGTGCGGATGGGGCGTTTCCTTAGATCGAATATTGAGTGAAGAAAGGAGACCGGTGCCAGCAAAGGCCACCGGGTCCCGGATTCAAAACGTTCGTCACAAATTCAAAAGCGACTAACCGCGCGGCTTTTTCTTCGGTGCCGTTTCGAGCTGCTGGACGCGGTTTTCCATCTGATCCAGCCGTTGATTGGCCTGCTGCGCGGACTGATTGGCGGATTCGGCGCTCTGGGCCGCGTTCTGCACCTTCGTGTCGAGTTGGTCGAGGCGCGAGTTGATTGTTGCAAACTCGTCCTTGTAGGTGGCGCAGCTGGCAAGAGCCAGGGCGACGATCGCCATGCCGAGCGTACGCGCCGTTGTCAGATGTTGCTTGGTCGGGAACATTCCAATCCTCCTTAGTGTGGGTCTCGGAAATATAGCGGCCTTTCTGCCGAAGCCGTGCCTTCCCTTCAGCTGACGTTGGAATACGTAAATGGATTGTGAAAATGCGGCAATGAGAGTTGTGGCTCGAATCACAGTCTCCACAAAAACTCATAGCAATCTGATCGACTATCACAACTCATCCGCAGTCACCGATCCCCACCTGGGCGAACATCAGACACTAATAAGCGCGGGCTACTTGCTCGCGCCGACCAACCTGCGGATCTCGGCAGCGCCGTCTCTGATCTTCCACTCAAGGAACATCTTGCCCAGGTCGGGAGACGATCTGCGCGGGTCACCTTCGATTCCGATCGTGCCCAACGACAGGGGACTGCCGGCCGGCGGCACCGGCTCGCCCACGACGATCTTGCCGGGGCGAACGTAATCCGGATCGACAGCCCAGGTAAGCGACGTGTCGGAAACCCCGCCGTGCCGGCTAGGCGGATATCCATTCGCCTTGAGGTATTCCTCGATCTCCTTGTTCGCCTTCACGTAGGCGTCGCTGGAATAGAACACGCGAACGCCCTCGGCGCGATGTTTCTCGTCCAGCCTGATCGCCAACGCGCGAAGCGAGGGCTGGTTCTGGTCGTGGTCGCCCATCAGGACGATGTTCTTGAAGCCGGTTTTCACCAATCCCCGATGGGTGAAATGTCTGCAATTTGGCTTGCTCCGCATTGTTATTGCGGAGCGCCAACTGTCGTCCTCGGTGGATCGAAAGCGCACTACTTCCGTCAAATGCGCCAGCCAACGCGAGTAGCAACCCAATCGAAAAACGGTCAGCTGTCACACTGCCAGTCCCCCTCTGTCGATCTCCATATAGACGCGCGTCAACAGCTGCTCGGAAATACGCCATCCCGCCGGTGTCAGGATGTATTTGTCGTGATAGTGGCCGAATCCTTTGAAGTATCGCTTGGCGCCAAATACATTCGACCGTTCAACCGGCCAAAAAATATTGTCCTCCATGGCCCAAACGCCGACTGCCTCTTGATCGTTCAAGAGAGTGATCTCGGCCCCATGCACGTGATGCGCTGTAGCTGCACCCTCCATGACGTCGCGGACCCATTCGATAATTGCATCAACGCCGATTGGCATTGCACGATCCTTGACTTCCGGGGCCAAAATTTTCGCGTCGGGCGTAAACACATTGCGCCACTCCTCGAATTTCTTCTCATCGAGAGACCGGCAATAATGCGGTCTCAATTTTTTGATTTCCTCGATCGCCAATAGTTTTTTCACGTCGTCCATCATGTTCTCCTCCAGGTGAAACCTTACGTCTGGGAGAGGGCGGCTCGAGTGGGTCCAGGAGGCTGCTTGTGGTAAGGCCTGCTTGCGATCGGCCGAGCAGGTGATCGCTGCAGCACTCGGTCGGTCGTCTGTTACGGCTAACGGTGGGCCTTTGCGGCCGTCGCCCCACCCCAGAGCGAACCGGGGTTAGCTCGATCTCCATGAAGCTCCATCATTCGGTCGAAGAGCTCCCGCACGGTCGTCGTCTCTTCGTTGAGGCGCAGGAAGTCCCGGAAGTAGTTGCGCGTTTCCTCGATGATCCGCGGGTGATCGTCGTTCTCGGGCCGTTTGTGGCCTGCGATCACGGCGTGAGGCTTCAGCGATTCGAGTTTGTCGAGGGCGGCGATCCATTTGGGCCAGGTTTGCACGTTGCCCTCCGCCATGTAGGGATGGACGCCGTTGTAAGCGACGTCCCCGGCCACCACCAGATCGATGGAAGGGACGTGCAAGCTCGTGGACAGGGCCGTGTCGGTATAGCCGGTGTCGATCAAGACCAATTCATGGCCTTCAAGTTCGATGGTGTTTCCTTCGAGCGGCTCGGCCGTCGCGAGCTGTTCCGGGAGCTGGCCGGGAAAGCGCGAATTCCAGAAGCTGTTGAAGTAGGACGGATCGAGTTCACGACGCATGGCCTCGACGATGTCCGGCCTTGCCACCGCCCGCGCATGGGGAAAGCGCTGCTTGAGCAGCCCTATGCCAAAGAAATGGTCGCCATGGCCATGGGTCGCGTAAATCGTGGTCAGGTCCTTACCGCTCGCAACTACCCAGTCCGCTAAGGCAAGCGAGGCTTCGGCGGTAAGGAAAGTGTCGACTAGCACGGCATCCCGCTCGCCATAGATCAGCGTGGACGAATTGGGTACCCAGGCCAAGGCCTCGTAGCCTGGCGGCAGCTCCCTGTTGAGGCCTGGCCGTTTGGTGATAAACACTGACCACTGCAATGAAGCGCTTTTGTGGTTCGCGGTCATGATCCTTCCTCAGCTGAGCTGGCTGCTCGCGATACGGAATCACTTCTTAGTTGTTTAGCACAGCGCGCGTCATCCACGACGCGAGAACGCCGCCATCACCTAGGTGGGTGGTTGCTAGTGCGAGCCGTCAAGAAGGCCAGCTCCTGCCGCACGGCTGTCGTTGGCGCTCCCAACGGCTGCAATGGGTTGCGGATTCAATCGATCGACGCAACGGATTGTCGATATCGTTCGGCCGGTGTTTCGTAGCCTAGCGTCTTCCTCGGACGCTCGTTCAAACTCCTCGCCACGGCATTGAGCTTGGACTGCGAAAACGCGGATAGGTCA
>DASXQN010000124.1:0-3915 GCA_036507155.1 Anaerolineales bacterium | reverse complement strand
CGCCCGCAAGTAATTGAGAGATTGTGCGATATGAATTTCAGCCAGCGCAGAAACGGCCTTCAACTCGACCAACACAAGATCCTCCACTAGAGTGTCCGCATAAAATTGACCAATGACCACGTTATCATAAACGATTTTGATGGGATATTGCTGAACCACCTTCAGCCCATCTTTTCGCATCTCGTGGATATGCGCATTTTCATAGACCTTTTCAATGAAGCCAATTCCAAGTGTATTGCTGACCCGATGAGCGCAGCCTATGACCTTCTCGGTTAACTTGTCAACGTCAATTTTATTCATCAAGCACCCCCTTTTATAAGCAAAAGACCTCACCGTTTTCCGTAATTATCCTGTATTTCTCCTTCGATCTGCGTCCATCTCCGTCATATCTCTGTGTATCTCCGTTTATCGCTGTTTATCTCCGTTGATCTTCGTTCATCTCCGGTTCAAGCGTCTCACTTTATCCACCAAGGCTGGCAGGGCATCCAAAAAAGCCTGCACCTCCGCGGGCGTCGTTTGCACGCCGAGTGTCACGCGCAACGACCCCAATCCCCACTCGCGGCTGAGACCCAGCGCCGTCATCACATCAGACGGCTCCGGATTGCCCGTCTTGCACGCCGAGCCGGAGGAGCACGCAAATCCCGCGTCATCCAACAATTGAAGCAACAGATTCCCATCCACGTCCTTAAAGACGAAAGACGCATGATTGGGCAGACGACCTTCCGGATGACCCGTCAGCCGGGAATCTCGGATCGATTCGAGCACGCCGCCGATCACGTGGTCCCGCATGGGCTTCACGTGCGCTGAGCGCGCCTCGCGTTCGGCCGCCGCCAGCGAGAGCGCCTCAGCCAATCCGACGATATACGGGATGTTCTGCGTCCCCGCTCGCAAGCCGCTCTCCTGCCCGCCGCCGGTCAATTGCGCCCTCAGGCGCGTGCCTGCGCGCGCGTACAATGCCCCCACGCCTTTGGGACCGTAAAATTTATGCGCGCCCAGCGACATCAGATCCACGCCAAGTTTCTGCACGTCGACGTCCAGGTACGCCGCGGCCTGCACCGCGTCGGTGTGCAGCGGCACGCTGTGCCCGCGGCACAGCTCGGCAATCTCAGCGATCGGATTGACCGTGCCGATCTCGTTGTTGGCATACATCACGGACACGAGCGCGGTCCGATCGTCGATCGCCGCTTCGACAGCCTGCGCGCCAACCATGCCATACTCGTCAACAGGCAGCCATCGGACCTCAAAGTCAGAATTCTGTCCGAGCCGTTCGGCCGTCTTGCTGACCGCAGGATGCTCCGCGCGGGAGGTGAGGATGCGCCCCCGGCCGATTCCCCGCGCGGACGCGGCCGCGCCCGCCAGCGCCAGATTGTCGGATTCGGTGCCGCAGGATGTGAAGATGACCTCGCTCGGCCGACAGTTTAGCACTGCCGCGACGCGCTCCCGCGCGGTCTCGAGCGCGGCTTCGGCGCGCTGACCGTACCGATGCACCGATGACGGGTTGCCGAACGACTCGCTGAAGTACGGCAGCATGGCATCCAGCACGCGCGGATCGACCGAGGTCGTGGCTGCATAGTCGAGGTAAACAGGAACCATCTTTTCCATGATTTCGCCTGGATTATACCCCGCCGGGCAGGACACCCGTTTGCATGCGGCGCAACTCTTCGAGCAGGAAATTGCTTTATCACGCGAAGTGTTATATAGTTTGATTGGAACACCCCTCACATCTTCGATTCATCGAAAGGACTGCACAATGGCCAAATCGTCCCCGAGTAGAGGCTTGCTCGTCGTCGGATTGCTATTCCTGCTGGCTTGTTTGTTGTTATTCCTGGCGGGGATGTTCGCGCCGCGCGCGCTGAGCTTCCTCGACGCCGCAGTTTGCCCGGACGGCATGCACCTGGATAAGCAGGTAAGCCAGCATGTGAACGACGAGGGCAATCTGGTCGACTCCACCAACACGGTGTGCGTCGGCGAAGGACAGGCGCCGGTCGATATTACGCCGCGTATGCTGCTGATTCTCTTCGGCCTGGCGTTGGTGGGCGGCGGATTCATCGTCTGGTCGGTGCGCGGCATCAAGCGCGTGGCCTGATGTCTTCCGCGGAGCGCATTTTTTCGCTCTGATATAATTCTCCAAAATCACACAAAATAACGGAGTCAGCGCATGGCTTACAAGATCAAATTCGGCACCGACGGCTGGCGCGGCGTGATCGCCGAGGACTACACGTTCGACAATGTCCGCCGCTGCGCGCAGGGGTTCGCAAATTATTTGCTTGGCAAGGGCAAGGCCGGCTCCTGGATCGTGGTCGGACATGACAAACGGTTCAGCTCAGAGCAATTCGCGGCCGCGGCCGCCGAGGTGCTCGCGGCAAACGGTCTCAAGGTCTACCTCACGGATGGGGCCACCCCAACACCGGTTATCGCCTACGCGGTGGTCGACAAGAAAGCCGCCGGCGCGGTCAACATCACCGCCTCGCACAACCCGCCCAGCGACAACGGCTTCAAGGTCCGGGACCAGACCGGGGGCGCGATCGACCCCGATGGCCTGATCCAGATTGAGGCGTCGATCCCGGACGCGCTGGCAGACGTCAGGTGCAAACCATACGCGGAAGCGGAAGCCGCCGGCGAGATCGTCAAGTTCGATGCGGCCACACCTTACATTGAACACCTTACGCGCGATAAGCTGATCGACTTGCAGCCCATCAAGGACGCCGGCCTGACCGTTATGGTGGATGCCATGTGGGGCAACGGCGCAGGCTGGTTCCCGCGTTTACTGGCCGGCGGGAAGACACGCGTGATCGAGATCCACAATACGCGTAACCCGTCCTTTCCGGAGATGAAGCGGCCGGAGCCGATCCAGCCGAACATCGACGTCGGGCTGCGCGCCACCGTCGAGAACAGAGCTGACGTGCTGCTGATCACAGATGGCGACGCGGACCGCTGCGGTATCGGCGATGAGCACGGGCAGTTCATTAACCAATTGCGCGTGTATGCCCTGCTGGCATACTATCTGCTCGAGGTTCGCAAGGAACGCGGTGCGATCGTCAAAACCTTGTCGACGACCACCATGCTGAACAAGCTCGGCGAATTGTACGGCGTGCCTGTGTATGAAACCGGCGTCGGATTCAAGTATGTGGCGCCCAAAATGACGGAAACGAACGCGCTGATCGGCGGCGAGGAAAGCGGCGGATACGCCTTCCGCGGCAACGTCCCCGAGCGCGACGGGATTCTCGCAGGCTTATATATGCTGGATTTCATGGTGAGGACCGGCAAAACGCCCACGCAGTTGCTGGATGAACTTTTCGCCAAGGTCGGCGCGCATTACTATGATCGAGTCGATACGCCGTTCCAGGGGGATCGTAAGTCGCGCGAGCAGGCGATCCTTAAGGCCAACCCCAAAACGCTGGGCGGACTGAAAGTCACCGAGCTCGTGACCGTGGACGGCTTTCAATTCAAGCTGGAGGACGGCGGCTGGATGCTGATCCGCTTCAGCGGGACCGAGCCGATCATGCGCGTCTACTGCGAGACCACGCACGAGGATAAAGTGAAAGCCATCCTGCAGGATGGTCTAAAGATCGCCGGAATTCAATAGCGTTTGAACGTTAGAACGTTTCAACGTGCTCACGGATACCCACTGCCATCTGGATTTTGAACAATTCGACGACGACCGCGATGCGGTTCTTCAACGCGCCCTGGCGTCGGAGGTGCAGCGCATCCTGATCCCGGCGGTCAGCCTCCGTTCCAGCGTGTCCGCAGTACTGCTCGCCCAGAGTCATCCGGCGTTGTTCGCGGCCATCGGAGTCCATCCGAACGATTCAAGCCTCTGGGACGCAGCGACCATACCGGCGCTCAGCGAATTGACGTCCGCGGAGGGTCTGCCGGAGGACGCAGACCTGACAGATGACCGGCGGGCTAAGGTGG
>DASXQN010000123.1:0-2912 GCA_036507155.1 Anaerolineales bacterium | reverse complement strand
CTCGTTCCAACACTATAGGATACAGAAAGACCTTGTGGTAGGTCGCTTGTCTGCATTGTTTTCTTAACCCGAAGCTGACTCCTCTTTTGCAGGGGACAAACCCCGCAGGTTTTACACGCTGCTGGCGCGTTTCCGATCGCTAGGTTTGTCGTGGGTTGACGTTTCTAACATAGGAGCAAAGCTTACGGGAGGTAAACGTTGGAGTTCTTCTTGCGTATTCGGCAGGGCGGCCTGTGAATCATCAGGTAACCGCCGGCTGGGCAGACGGCTACTCTTTTGTGTTCTTCTGCCGTCTTACCACGGGCTGTGGCGCCGACTCGTCAATCCGCTTGTTCGTTGCGGTCAGGTGGTTCTCCAGTTCCGCCATCTTGCGATCGCGTTCGATAATACCGCGCCGCACGTCTTTCTGGACCATCGACCACGGCATCGCGCTCAGCGCCATGCCCGCCTGGGGCCGGAGCATCCCCGACGACGACCTCTGGTCGCTCACTGCCTTCGTCCTCGCGCTCCCCTCCCTCTCCCCCGAGGACTACGAAGCTATAACCCAAGAGGCTGTAATTTGAGGGACCGGACGGGGCGGTATAATTCAGCCAATTGGCGCTGCTGAGGTGGGCGGCAAAAGCGCCGCGGACCTGGCGGCGCTGGATGACGCAATGAACGCGCTGTCGCGGAACCACGCAAAGTGCAGGTGGCCGAAATGCGTTTCTTTGGTAGACTCAGCGTGGAAGAGACAGCCGAGTGCTCAAAGTGTCGTCCGTAACCGTGATTCGCGGTTGCGCATCGCCAAGGCCTGGCTCTATTGGCGAAGTGCCTGGGCGGAAGACCGATGGACTCCGATCGATCGAAACAAATCGATAATCTGTTGCAGGCCGCGTTGGGGCGTCCTCCAGCCGAACGCGCGGGGTTCTTGCAAAAGGCGTGCGCGGGCGACGAATCGCTGGAGCGGGAAGTCCGCTCGCTGCTGGATTCGCAGCAGGAGACAGGAAGTTTCCTTGAGAGCCCAGCGATAGGAGTGGCGGCGCGAGCCATCGATCCTAAGCAGAACCAAGATGCGCTGCGGGGCCAAGACGCGGCAATTTCCGCCGGTACCCTCAGCGGCCAGACGATCTCGCATTATCGCATCGTCGAGAAGTTGGGGAGTGGCGGAATGGGAGTGGTCTACAAGGCCGAGGACATCCGGCTGCACCGGTTCGTGGCTCTCAAGTTTCTGCCGGAGGAAATCGCGCAACAGCCACGGGCACTCAGCCGTTTTCAGCGCGAGGCACGCGCCGCTTCGGCGCTCAATCATCCCAATATTTGCGCGGTTTTCGACGTCGGTGAGTCGGAGGGCCATCCATTTCTGGTAATGGAACTGCTCGACGGTAAAACCCTTCGCGAGAACATCAGAGGTAAGCCTCTCGATATCCCGACTGCGCTCGCGCTCAGTATCCAGGTGGCAGACGCGCTGGACGCAGCCCACGGCAAAGGTATTGTTCATCGCGATATCAAGCCGGCCAATATTTTTGTAACGGAACGCGGTCACGCCAAGGTGCTCGACTTCGGCTTGGCCAAGCAAAGCCGGCCGGCGGAGACGGAAGCGAAGACGGTCGAGATGCTCACGGAGGCGGGCTCGGCCATGGGCACGGTCGCCTACATGTCGCCAGAACAGGCGCGCGGCCAGACCGTGGATGCGCGCACCGACCTGTGGTCATTTGGCGTGGTTCTGTACGAAATGGTGGCTGGGTCCCGACCGTTTGATGGTCCGACGACGGCGATCATCTTCGACGCGCTCCTGAATAAGACGCCCCAATCGGTTCGCGAGCGGAATCCGAAGGTCCCAGCCGAGATGGAGCGGATCATCGACAAGCTTCTCGAAAAGGATCGCGCGCTGCGGTACCCATCCGCCGCGGAACTGCGCGACGATCTGGAGCGGTTGCAAGCGGGTCCGAGTCCGGCCGCCGCCGGCCGAAGGCGCAACCCTCTGTTGCGGTACGGGATTGCCGCTATTGCGGTGCTCATTCTGGCGGCTGGCGGGGTCTTCTTTTGGAAGCAGCGGACGCCAGCCAAACCGCTCACGGACAAAGATGTGCTGGTGCTCGCCGATTTCGTCAACACCACCGGCGATCCGGTTTTCGACGGCACGCTGCGCCAGGCGCTCGCCATCCAGCTTGAACAGTCCCCCTTCCTGAAAATCATGGACGACGAGCAGGTGCAACAGGACCTGCGGCTCATGAGGTTGTCCCCCGGAACACGCGTCACCAACCAGATCGCGCATGACATCTGCGTGCGCGACGCAGCCGCCGCCACCATCGACGGCTCCATCGCCAGTCTGGGTAAGAGCTACGTCGTCACGCTCGAGGCGATCACTTGCCAGGGTGGCGCCACACTCGCTCGGGAGCAGATCCAGGCGGACGACAAGGAGCACGTGTTGAATGCGGTCGGAACCGCCGCGACCGCGATGCGCGCCAGGCTTGGAGAATCGCGCAACGCGATCCAGAAGCTGAATCGTCCGCTGGAACAGGCGACCACGGGCTCGCTGGAAGCTCTCCAGAGCTACACCGCCGCCAAGGCCGAGTTGACCCAGGGCCGATTCCTGGCTGCTGCTCCTTTGTTTGAGCGCGCCATCGCCCTCGATCCGAATTTCGCCATGGCTTATTTTTACCTCTCGATTGCCTTCAACAATGCTGGGGACACAGGGCGCGAGGCCGAATACACGAGAAAGGCTTTTGCGTTGATCGACCGCGTGTCCGAATATGAGCGGGACTTCATTGCGGCCGGCTACTACGAGTCGACTGGCGAGTTGGACAAAGTAGTTGACGCCAAGCGATTGGCTATCGGGAACTATCCCCGCACATGGTCATTTCATAACACCTTGAGCGATGTCTACATAGAACTGGGGCAATTCGAAGAGGGGCTCAAGGAAGGCCAGGCGG
>DASXQN010000122.1:0-2380 GCA_036507155.1 Anaerolineales bacterium | reverse complement strand
AAATGTCCAAACTCCAGACGCGGGCTAAAGCCCGCGACTAGATACTCAACTGCGACATTGAGGCAACGGCCGCACCGCCAAGGAGGACGATGAGGGATGCCGCAATGATCAACTGGACCGCTCTTATCCAGTCGTCATGGTGAATGCCGCCTTCAGGGTCATCGGCATCTCCAATCCAGATATCGGTTACGGGAATGCCGTCCTTCCAGATCGGCCCAATCAAGCGTCTCTGAAGCGCTCCCGCCATTGTGGCCTCGCTCCAACCAGGATTGGGTCCCGGCAATATGCGGTGCTGTTCCCACCCGATCCGCCACGCCTTCCGAGCCGAAAGCCTCGGAAGCAGTATGGCGGATAATCCCAGCACTACCCAGGCCAGGCGCGCAGGCACGTAGTTCATGACGTCATCCACACGCGCGCCGCACCAGCCAAATCGCAAGTATTGAGGAGTTTTGTATCCCACCATCGAATCCATCGTGCTGGCTATTTTGAAGAGCAACAATCCGGGAATTCCCAACAGCGCGTACCAGAAGACTGGGCTCAGATAGCCATCCACAAAATTCTCACTCAAGCTTTCGATCGCCGCGCGCCGGCAGGCGGCCAAATCCATCTTGGCGGTGTCGCGGCCGACGAGCATGGCGATGGCCTGACGAGCCGCGGCGAGATCTTTGCGTTCGACGGCAGTCTCGACAACACGGACATGATCGAGGAGATCGCGCAATGCGAGGAATGTATACACGAGCAGGACATGCGCGAGCGCGCCGGCGGGCGCCCACCACCCATAGAGGCGGAGCAGCGCAATGCAAGGTATGGCGACCCACACAAGTCCGAGCAGGCCGAACAGGAGACAGCCGCCGACATAGCCGTTCAATCCGCAGCGGCGCAGAAGTTTTTCGAATCCGGTTAGAGTGCTGCCGATCAGGCGGATGGGGTGAAAGCGAAACTGGGGATCGCCCAGCAGCGCGTCTAGCAGGATCCCGGCGACTAAAAGCGGGGCGGAGGGAGCTAATCCCTCGATTGCCATTTCGCCGACCAGCCAAGAGCGGCCGCATCGTAAATCAGATCTAACGGACGGTCTAAGTCAACTTGAAGCTGCCGCCAGAACACGGGCCATGCTTCGATTTGCGCGGCGAGCGATGCGGCGAATGTTGCTGCCTGCTGGCGCAAAACGTCGCTGGCGGCGGAAGCCGGGATGACGCCGAACCGGACGCGATCCAGCACACTCGCAAACGCGTATGCCGACGCTGCAGCTTGCGGCTCGTATAACACCGCGTTTTTATTCTTTTCGAACAAGCGCATCGCAGATTCGGAAAGCCTGGCGCGCAGCCCTTCGACGAACGACGCCTCGGAAAAACCAAAACGCTTGAGAGCGTGGATCAGGCTTCTGGTGAACGACGGCTCGAGACCGTTTTGCCAGCGGAGTGCCTGTTTCGTAGCCGAACGGACCACATCTCCCAACAATTCTCCAAGCTTGATGTGCGGGCTCGTCGATGTATAGGCATACCGGTCTTCAGCGAGTGGAGCCGCGAAGCAGATCTGGTCCGTCCCCGTACCGGTCGCGAGATTCTCAGAGTACAAACTCGGGATGCTGAGTTCCGTCAAGGCAGCGCTCTTGCCCTCGGTAATCGTCAGAAGCCCACGAATCTGAGCTTCCGGTTTGAGCGGCTGATTGACCACAACGATCATATTGATCGTTCCCGCCACATGCGCCAGTTTGTTCCAACCCGAGGGGCTTTCGACCCATTGCGCCGGATCGCCGGCACAGGCCGCATTGCCTTCCACCCCGGCGGTGACGATGGCGTCGATTCGAACATCGCCGAACTCCGCGGTCTGATGGGCCGCATAGATCATGTTTGCTGCAGTGCCCATGACGGCCGTCGCATGTGGATCCAACTGCAGCTCACGGCAGGTTTCGCAATGGTAGCCGTCCAGCCCAAGAGCCGAAATCTGAGACGAGCGCTCCGCATGTCCGGACGCTTCGCAACTCTGATGGTTGACCAAGTGGCGCACTGTGGTGCTGACTCCGCCAACGCACGACGACGTGGTCATAACGCGGTGCGGCTCCGTCAATTCCACGACAATGAAGCGGCCTTGCCGGTACGCAGCGAATGCCGGCCCCGCGAGCCACGGTGATGATTTCCAGAAAGCTTCTTGCATGCGTTCTATTTCCACGAGTCCATGACTTTCCTTTGCAAAGACCCCGGACCGAATTCCAGCAACTCAAATCTCAGGCCGTTCGAATCTGAGGCCTGTGAGATACGGGCATTCGTTCGCGCGCTGACAGTTGGGTCCTGGACTTTAAGACCGCCTTGCCGAAATTGAGCCAGAGCGGAGGGCAGGTCGTCGACTTCAAGTCCGATATGGATCAAGCCTGGTGGGCGGG
>DASXQN010000121.1:0-3828 GCA_036507155.1 Anaerolineales bacterium | reverse complement strand
GGTCCGGGTTTTCGCCCAAAGCAAGGCGCAAGCCCAAGGTGCGATGCGCGGTCAGGTCGCGGATGAGAAGGTCCGACAACGGTTTGCCCAGATCGGCGTCCTCGTCCTCGCCCTCCCCGGCTGAACCGGTGTCCGCGATCCCGCCAGGGCTGCCGTCGTCATCCCGGATCACGGCGCGCCCATCCGCGCCTTCCGGTTCCGGCTGCTCGTCCTCGGGCCGGATAAAGCCGCCTTCTAGTCGGGCCCGACCGTCATGGCTCAGCACGACAAACACGCCAGCACGAGCGATGTCCTCGGCATTGTAGCGATGCTGCCGCTCGGAGAGCCGCTCGATCTGAGCCTCAAGCTCCCCGAACTTGGCATCCACGTCATCGGGAAGTTCTTCGGCGCTGTCATACTGCGCCGACAGCGCGTCAAACTCCGCCTGCACAGTATCGAGCCGTTCCTGATCTTCAACGGAGGGCGGGACGAGTTGCGGATAGATTCGCCGCAAGCCATGGGCATGCGGGAAGTCGATGAAGGCTTGCGCCCACTTCCACCCTTCGGCTCGCACGTCAGCAGCCAACGCTTCCAGCTTTGCCAAGGCGAGCCGGTCGAGCAAAGCGCCGTCCTCGAAATACCCGCCGCCATCCTCGGAGAACAGGTCGCGCAAGATCACACCGCCGGCCTTCGCATAGTCTTCGGCGCCGACAAACACCGCGCGCCGGTCGCCGGCCCGGATGTGGGTTTCGGTCAGCATGCGGCGGATGAGCGAAGGCTCCTTGTTCCAGGAGAGGTTGTCATAGACCTGCTCCTGGCACGCGTGGTCCTCGCTGATCGCGAACGCCATCAACTGGTCCAGCGTCAGGCTGCCATCACGATAGACCTGCATCAGCTTCGGGCTGACCGCGCCGAGCCGCAGCCGCTGGCGCACGACATGGGCCGTCACGCCGAAGCGCGCGGCGATCTCTTCGGCACCCCAACCCTTCTCCTCATTCAAGCGCCGGAACGCCGCAAACTGGTCTGCCGGGTGCATGGCCGAGCGCGTGACGTTCTCGTCCAGGCTGATCTCGTGCGGATCGTTGGCCGTGTCGAGGAGGCAGCGGATCGGTTCCGTCTTCTTGATCTGTTTGCGCTTGGCGCGAAGCACCTGTGCCAGCCTGCGGCCTTCACCGACGGTCACGAAATAGCTGCCCGTTTCCCTGCCGTCGGCGTCCGTCTCCGGTTCGACGACGAGGTTCTGCAGCAAACCCTTCACGGCGATGCTGGCCGCCAGCGCCTCGATGGCGGCCTCGCCGTGCGGTGTCTTGCGGGCGTTTCGAGGCGACTTCTTGAGCTTGTTGAGCGGAATCAACAGTTCGGTACCGCTCTCGGGGACAATCCTGGTCTTTCTCACGGGTCTTCTCCTTTGGGTCTGGGGTGTCAGCGCAGCGCTGCGCTGCACCCCTGCCCGTCGGCGAGACCGGGGTCGCAAGGGGCAAGGGCGGTCGGGGCGGAGGGGGATCACCCGGCCTGCACGAAGCGGAGCGAAGGAAGGCTGGGGAGACCGATCCAGCCGAGCAACGCGCTCCCTTGCCCCGCGCGAGGGCGGAGCCCTTAGCAACAAACCGGACTGAAAACTTGGACCGAAGGTCCGCCACAATGTTCACGCAAAGACAAATCCCAAACAGACGAAACGCCCCGCTCGCGAGAGCGGGGCGTTAAGGTCAAGAGCGATCAGTCGCCGTTGCGACGGGACCAGATGAGGTTGTAGCTCTCGCCGTCTTCGGCCGCGACCAAGGTCGCGTAGATCGGGGACGGGAAGCTCGGGTCGTCGAGCTTGATCGAGAGGTATTCGCGCTCTTCCTTCGAGGTCTTCTTCCAGGCTGCTCCAAATTCGGTCGCACCGGCGAAGATGCGAAAGTCGGGGGCCTTGTCGTTGACCTTCTCGGCCGTGCGGATCGTTGCCTTGACGTTGAGGGTCAACGTCTTGACCGAACCCGTGAAGCCGTTGTTCGCCTTGGTGAAGGTGCCGATGGTCGCCATGATTAACTGTCCTTGTCTGTCTCTTAAGGCCGCGCCCATCGCGGCCTCGATGGCGATCGACCAGCCGCAAGCGATCGACGTCGCACCGTTCACGGCCGCAGCGTCAGCGGAGGATGGCTCAACGACAACTATTTTGTTTCGCGATGCAAAGCGCAGGATGCGCGGCGGAAAATAGTTGGCCTCGAGCCATTGCGACTGAGGCGATCGAGGCGTCAGCCGTCCTTGCGGGCCAGATCAAGCCAATCGAGGCTGTATGGAAGCGACCGTCTGGACAGACATGGACGAAAAAGGGCGGTCCTTGGCCCGGAGGAGACGAACAAGCATGAGTGGGGCAAAAGACGAGCTTGCTCCTTCGATGGGCGAGCGATCATGCCGGTAAGACCGCCCCCTGAGCGACGCTGATCGGAACGAATTGGGGCGCCGGAAGCGATCCGAAACGAGGGAATTGCGCTACCCCTTGTCGCCCCGAGTATCCCCCCGTGCCGAATGCCGACGTGGTGCGTGGCTGGGCTTTGATCCGGCTGATATGAGACAACCCGGGCTCAATCAGACAGTGCTCCTGCCCCACTGCTGCTCCCGAGAGGCCTTCCTCTGTTGTCGTTCAACCATCTAATCCATTAAAAACAGTGATATTTTGCTTTTCTTGCAAATGTATTCTATAGGCGACATTACAGAAAGTCGCCTTTTGGCGACTTTTACACTTGTCAGCTAAAGACGACATCCTTATATTGTCGCCTATCGGCTACTTTTTCGAAAAGGCGTCTCCATGCTTCTCCGAACCCCGGCTGACCTTGGCGCGGCCATAAAGGACAGGCGCCGCCGCCTCGGCCTCAACCAAGCACAACTTGCCGAGCGCGTTGGAGCGAGCCGGCAGTGGGTCATTGACGTCGAGAAAGGGAAGCAAGGATCGGAACTCGGCCTGGTGTTCCGAGCGCTCAGCGTATTGAACATGGCCCTTCAGATCGCGGAAAGCCGGCCGGAAGTTGACAGCAGACCAGGCGTCGACATCGACGACATCGTCAAGACTGCCCGCAAGCCCTCAAAATGACCACCGAACTTGTTGCACTCCTCGACGGGCAAGTCGTGGGCCGCGTCCGCCGCGATACTGCGGGTCGTCTGAAATTCACCTATGACGAAAATTGGCGCAGCACTCGCACCGCCTATTCGTTATCGCTCTCGATGCCGCTGGCCGCAATAGAACATGGCCATGCGGCCATCAACGCGTTCCTCTGGGGTCTTCTGCCTGACAATGAACAAATCCTCGACAGATGGGCCCGAAAGTTTCATGTCTCGCCCCGCAACGCCTTTGCACTGATCTCGAACGTTGGCGAAGATTGCGCCGGTGCGGTTCAATTCGTCAGACCCGACAGAGTTGAGGCGTATATCAATGCCGGGCCTAAGGAAGTCGAGTGGCTCGAAAAAAGCCAGGTGGCAGAGCGGCTGAAAGCTCTCCGCCTCGATCATTCAGCCTGGCGCACGCCGCGCGACACAGGCCAGTTCAGCCTCGCCGGCGCCCAGCCCAAGACGGCACTCCTGCTCGAAAACGGACGATGGGGGGTACCATCAGGCCGCACGCCGACCACCCATATCCTTAAGCCGCCCACGGGCGAATTCGATGGCTTCCCCGAAAACGAACATTTCTGCCTGGCGCTTGCGCGCGCCGTCGGCTTGCCAACTGCCGCCTCACAGATCCTTCACTTTAACGACGAGCCCGCCATCGTCATCGAACGTTACGACCGGCAACGCATTGAGAAGCGCCTTATTCGCGTCCACCAGGAAGATATGTGCCAGGCTCTTGCTATCCTCCCCACACGAAAATACGAA
>DASXQN010000120.1:0-3118 GCA_036507155.1 Anaerolineales bacterium | reverse complement strand
AGGCGCATCGCGCTAAATCCACGGAATACCTTTTAGCGGCAGACCTAACCCCACCTTATTCCTGCGTAGAACAGCTTATGGCAGATTTTCGAAAAGCTTCGTCGATGTATCGAGAAATCATGACCAGCAGGATGTCCGGGACAGCAGCTCAGAAAACGCTGGCCCCCGGACATGAAGCCCGACAGATCAAAACTCCCCGACAGCATCTCGCCCCGTCTGCTCTCCCGTGAGCAGGCCGCCGCGTATGTCGCGCAGTCTGTCGAAGTCTTCAACGACCTTGTCAAGCGCAAGGAGCTTCCTGGGCCAATCGAGTTCTCTCGCGGCCACGCCCGGTGGGACCGCAAGAACCTCGACGAGTGGCTCGATGACCGATCCGGACTACGAACGCCGGTCGATCGCGATACCGCCGACCTTGATCGCCAATTTGGTCTCGGCAGGCATTCACGATGAAGTACGTTATCGCCAAAACGCTCAAGAGCGGACAGGTTTCGTATTACTGGAATCCGCCCAAGAAGGTTCAAGCATTGGGCTTTGATCCGGAGCGTCTCGGCTCGAGCTATCGCAAGGCAAAAGAACGCGCCGACGAGCTCTATCGGATGCTCGTGGCAGCGCGGCAAGAAACTCAACGCGGACTGCCGCAGCCTGGGACCGTTCGGTGGGTGCTGCATGAATACAAGAAGGATGATCTCTGGAAGGATCTCGACGCCTCGACCCAACGCGTTTACGAGCAGGCGTTACGCCGCATCGAAGACAGCTTCGGCCGGTACAGGATCGAGGCAGTCAAATATCAGCACGCCAAGGCCTTTTACCTGAAGGAACGCGCGCCGACGAAGCGGACGGGCGGCGCCGAGCGCTTTGGGCAATCAGCGAGCATCATCCGGGTGGCACGTGTCGTGTGGGAATATGCCGACCGCGAGGGGTATTGCTCCGACAATCCATTCAGCAAGGTGAGGATCAAGAAACCTGAAAATCGCCAGGCCAAGTGGACGCGCGAGCAGGTCTATAAATTGATCGAAGTGGCGGAAGCAAATGGGCACTGGGGCATTGCCACGGCCGTTCTGATCGCCTTCGAGCTCTGTCAGCGGCAGGCAGACGTGATGCAGCTTTCAGACGCCCACTTCACGAGCGATCAGATCCAAGTGCGTCAAAATAAAACTGATGCCCTCATCTGGGTTCCCCTCGATGAAGTTCCGGAATTCCGGGCGCGCATCATAGAAGCGATCCGGCGGTCTTCCGCCACTCTGGTCACCCAGCCCGATGGCACACCATGGCGGGACAACATGAATCAGTTTCGTCATGAGTTCAGCCGGCTCAAGACGCTCGCATCAATTCCAAAGCGCCTGACCTTTCAGGACCTGCGGCGCTCCGGCCTTTCGGAGATCGGCGATGCGGGCGGTACTACCGATGAGATGCGCTCACTGAGCGGTCACAAGACGCGTGAAATCCTGGCCGCATATGTGGTGCCGAGTACGGAGCAAGCGCGCAATGCGCTGCGAAAACGCGAGGCGTACCGCAAGCTGCCGAAGCACGCATCCGACGACGTAGCCTGATGATCGACAGAGTCCGTAACCCTAACAAGGAGAACCACCATGTCTAGGAAGTTCAAGCGCCGCAATCTCACGCCAATCAGCCTGGCGATTGCCATTTCTCGGCATCGCCCGCGCAGGACGCTCGAGCCCTATATCTCCGCATCCCGTGTCGACCAGCGACGGAGTGAGGACGTGGAGAAGACCAGCTCCACGCCGATATGCCAGGTGACCGCCATGTCTAGGCATCGCCCACGCCAGACGCTTATGCACTATATCCGCGCATTCGGCGTCGACGACCAACGGGGGTGAGGCCGTCGGCAACGGAAGCTCGGCTAAGGGTTCCAAAACCTGAAGTTGTAGAAGAGTCAGAATGGGCGTCGGCGAGAGTCAGAATTCCGTCGGCGCCCGACAGACAGATGCAGCTAAGTTTCTGGAAACATTGGTGCCCCACGCCGGACTTGAACCAGCACGCCCTTGCGGGCAACAGATTTTGAGTCTGCCGCGTCTACCGTTCCGCCAGTGGGGCCCCGAAGCGCGCCGCATCATAGCGGTGCGGGCCTGCGCGTCAATTGCTCCGGGCGCCGGCCCGGCGCGGCGGCGTCAACCTGGCATTTACCATACGCGGCCCGTGCGATTGTCATGGGGCCGGCCACGGAAAAATCACGCGCCAATGCCCCCTGTTAATCAGGCGTCAACGCGCGCGCGCGATATTGGCCTCAAGCGGCGCTTGCCGGCGACCCGAGCCTCTACCACGCAAGCCATTTCTTGCCTCGGTCGCCGGCCGCTGCTACAGGGTGCGACCCTCGCCGCCCCCCTTTTTCGCCCGCGAATCGATCCCCGATGCTCCGCCGCGTTTACGACTGGACGATGGAGATGGCCTCGCGCCCGCGCGCGCTGTGGGTGCTGGCCGCCGTCTCGTTCACCGAAAGCTCGTTCTTCCCGGTCCCGCCGGACGCCATGCTCATCCCGATGGTGCTGGCCAAGCCCGAGCGCGCCTGGCGCATCGCGCTGGTGTGCACCATCGCCTCGGTCATCGGCGGGATGTTCGGCTATGCGATCGGCTATTTCCTGTTCGAGACGATCGGGCAGAAGGTCATCGCCTTCTACCACCTCGAAAGCCAGTTCGCGGCCTATACCCAGGCCTTCAACGAATGGGGCCTGTGGATCATCCTGATCAAGGGGCTGACGCCCATCCCCTACAAACTGGTCACGATCGCCAGCGGAGTGGCGAAATTCGACCCGCTGGTGTTCATCGGCGCCTCGATCGTCACGCGCGGGATCCGCTTCTTCATGGTGGCGGCGCTGCTGCGCTGGATCGGTGAGCCGATCCGGGAATTCATCGAGAAATACCTGACCTGGGTCACCACCGCCTTCGTGGTGTTGCTGGTCGGCGGCTTTGTCGCCCTTAAGTATATCTAAAACCACAATAATTTTGTCCGCCTCCGGTCTGAGCGCGATCTGGCGGAACGTCATAAATTAGACACTGCCCGTGGCCCGTGCGGTGCGCCAAGATTCCCGTCCACTGGCGCCGCAACTTCTCTTGTCGATGTGCGCCATTTCCAGGAGGAATGCGTTCATGACGTCACGAC
>DASXQN010000119.1:0-6768 GCA_036507155.1 Anaerolineales bacterium | reverse complement strand
TGCCGGTGCAGCTTGAAGTAATCCGCCAGTGGCAGCGCCTGCTCCGGGCCGCCGATGATCAGCACCGGCTCGCCCCATAGGCGCAAACGGATCAACAGCCGGCGCACGAGGAAGCGTCCGGTGGGGATCAAGATCAGGCTGAGGCCCCAGGTGAACAGCAGGATCAAACGGGAGTAGACGACGGTGTTCTTGAGGATAAACGTGACAGCGATCAGAATGAAGAACGCAAAGCTAATGCTCGAGACAATGTTCTGCAATTCGTCGACGTAGTTCAAGCCGACGGCGGGATACAGTCCCCGGCGGGCGAACGAGATGATCAACACGGCCGCCAGCAGCAGGAATACCTGGATGTAGGCCGGGTTTAGGATCACCTGCGGCTGCCCACGCATCATGATCGCGGTCAAGATGGCGACAGAAAGGCCGAGCAGGTCGGAAAGGGCCAGCATGCCGGCCATCCACAGCCGGGCGTTGGAGTCAAAGAACGCCCGCGCTGCCGCCGGGCCCTGGTTGGCCTCCACGTCAAGTTCCCTCTGAATGATGAAGCTATCTATTGCCATTCCCTGCCTCTGCCAAGCGATGATTCGCTTTCCCGCTGCATACCTTATCCCCTTCGGGGACCTTCGGCGGGCACACGTGGTTCGCGCCGCGAACCTGCTGCACATTGATTCAACCTCATTATATCCTCACCGCTTGCCGCCGCGATTTCGACGCTGACCGGAATTCGTTCCAGCCCGAGCTCAGTGGTTTGACTGATTTACCAACTCTTGCAAATCGATGAGAAAGCGGCCCAGCACCTGCTCGGTGCCCCAATGGGCAGTCACGTAGGCGCGGCCCTCTTTGCCAAGCCGAGCCCGCGTTTGTGGGGATGCTGCAAGTTCCAGAATGGCCCTGCTCAGAAGAGCCAGGTCGTCGGGCGGGATTGCAATGCCCACTTCGCGGACGACGCGGCCGACCTCCGTACCGAGGTCCGCGGTGGCGATGACGGGTTTGCCGCTGGCCAGCATCCCCAACAGCTTGGACGGCATGACCAGGTCCGCGGCGCCCGCCCGCTGCGGCAGGATGTGGATGTCGGCCGCGTTCAAGAGTTGGTTCAGTGTTTCAATTGGTTGCAGCCGCAGGAAGCGGACGTTGGGCATTCCGCTTGTCAGAAGCTCGAGCTCGGCCCGCGCCGATCCCTGCCCGCAAAAGACGAACAGGATGTCCTGCCGGCTGACGAGTTCCCGGGCTGCTTCCGTGAGGATCTCCAGGCCCTGCTTGCGCCCCATGCTGCCGGAATACAGGACGGTGATCTTCTCCGGCGGCAGGTCGAAAAGTTTGCGCAATGACTCGCGCGAATCGGTGAGCGGATGGATCGACTCCGTGTCCACCCAGTTGGGAAATAGCACGAGTCGCTCAGGCTTGATCTTCTTCGCCTCGAGGCGCCTCAGCATGCTTTGTGAGATGGTGGAGACGCGATCGAAGCGCTGGAGAAGCCAGATCTCCGCGCGCGCGGCCAGGCGGACCGCGAGCGGCTCGCCGCGCAGGATTCCGAGCCGCGTGGCGGCCTCCAACTCAAAATCCTGCAGGTGCAGCCAGGCCCGGGCGCCGCTCAAGCGTGCCACAATCCATGCCAGCGGCGCGGAGAAGAAAGACGGCGCGACGCACAGGACCACGTCCGGCCGCCAGAAGATCTGCATGAGCAATATCGGCACGCTCGACAGCGCGAACGAAAGATGGTGCAGCAGACGCTTGGGCCCGCTGGGCTGGCGCGGCACCCACAGTGGACAGCGAAAGACCTGCACGCCGTGCCAATTTTCGCGGCGATACGCCCAACTTCGATAGCCGTCCTGCACCCGCCAATACGGATAGTAAGGCGGCGAAGTGACGGCGCGCACTTGATGCCCCGCGCCGCCGAGATAGGCAGCCATCTCACCCGTAAATTTGCCGATGCCGGTGGGTTCGGGGTGGAAATTCAGGCCGACGATCAGGATCTTAGACACGGAGACCCGGCTTCCGCTCTCTACGCATGTGTAAACAAAAAGTCTCCCTGCACTGCGCCGGCATGCCGCGCATAATGCATATTGTAGACGCCGCTCAGCCTGAATTCCCTTTGTTCAAGCCACGTGATGATCTGGTGAGCCAGCGCCTGTCCCTCGTACAACTCAATGAACGAACATTCGATATAGAGATGCGAAAATCGATCGAGGAGATCCTCGCAGCCCTTCAGTACCTCCAATTCGAAACCCTGCACATCTATTTTCAGCAGCGAGGCCGGCGGGATGGAGACAGCATCCAACAGATGGGACAGTGGGAAAACCGGCACCTGTCGCGTTTCTATTTCGATAGCGGCGGGAAACATGTTGGATTGTGTGTTCGTGATGGGCAGCAGGGATGAAGAATCGTCATCCTTTGTGATGTGCATCATGGCTGATGTTTGCTCGCGCCCGACCGCGTACGGATAGAGCCTTACATTGGCCGTTTCGCCGAAGACCCGGCTGAATATCCGTGCCGGTTCCTGGAGCGGTTCGAAGGATTGGATCGCGGCGCCGGGAAATAGCTTGTGCGAGATCAGGGCGAATTGGCCCCGGTTTGCGCCGATGTCAACCACGCACGCGACCTCCAGATCCTGCAATGCGGTCGTGTGCTCCACTCCAGCCGCGACCCCCTTAAGCAGTGCGGAGAACAGGAAGGGATCGGAACAGATCCTAGCGAGTTTGGTTAGTCTTTTCCAAAACATGAGCCGGCTTCCTCTCCGCCAAGCCGAGGGATCGCACGCCAAAGGTCCTGTAAGGGCGCTCCTGCCGCCAGAGGCAGGCGCTACAGGGTAATGCCATGTTCATCTCTCAATATCTCGCGAATTCTTGTCGGATTGCCGCGGCCGCGTTCCTCGATTTCCATGATCTTAATGTCAACCAACCAGCGGTACCAGAAGCCCTGCATGAAATGCCATACCAGGCCCTTTCTGCCGTCCAGAAAACCCAGGAGTAGAAAGTATCTGTACAGGAAATAAAGCGCGGCACGCAAGCCCATCGGCAACCTGGAGTAAACGCGTTCCTTGATGAGCCTCTTCCCTTTTGCCGGGGCATGCGTCATGTGAATGAGTCCGACATCCGGCGGCAGCAGATGGTATTTGCGATTTAGCATTTCCGCGGCCTCGCGGCTGGCATACTTGTTGTGCTTGGTCACCCAGAACGTCATGCCTTTCAGGTTGCCGTCCACCCAGCCTCCATTAAGAGTAATTGTCCTTGCCCCGGCCGGAAGGAGGATGTGTTCGTCCATCCAGCGCTGCTCGATGCGGCCCCTGCCGTTACGCCAGATGCGCATCAGCGTGAGCGGGTAAAAACCGCCATGACGAATCCACTGACCCTCGAAAACCACTTTGAGCTTGACAAAGATACCGTCTATTTCGTCGGGGATATCCGCAAGCGTGGCCGCCAATTCCTCATGCAAGTCAGTTTCAAGATACTCATCGGCATCCACACGCATGATCCAGCGTGTGTCGATGATCAGGTTGTCCAGGCCCCACTGCAATTGGTGTGCCTGATTCGTGAACGGATGCTGGAGAACTTCGGCGCCCAGGTCCGCGGCAATCTTCACGGTCCCATCGCTCGAGAACGAATCAATCACAAAGATCTTCCTGCACACGGGCTGCAGTGAAAGAATGCAGCGTTGGATGTGCACCTCTTCGTTGAGGGTCAGGATGATCGCCGTTAGATCCGGATGACCTTCCATCTCAGCCCCGCCTGGAAAGGTAGAACTCTTGCTCCAGTCCCAACCTGGCGAAATTCAGCCCGTGGAAAATGATGGGAAGCAAGGAGTTGATGATTGCGCTCAGCGGCTTGAGCCAGGCCGGGAAGAACTTCAAAATGGCGCGCTGCCTCTCTTGCGAGGTCAACCGTCCGAAGGTTACTCTCTTCTCAATTTTCAAGCTACACTTCCTGAACATGAAAATCATTCCTTGCCGCGTGAAAAAGTTCAAGTGTTCCGGTGGGATCATGTAGGGATCGCGCCGCCCGAGCAGTTTTGCGACGATGCCGGAATAATTAGGGGTCGACACCACCAGGATGCCGCTGTCTGAAAGCAATCTTATCAACCTCGATAGGAATTCCAGGGGATCGTCGACGTGCTCTATGACATCCAGGCAGGCGATCACGTCAAAGCCGCCTTCCGGAACATCGGTTATATCCTGGACGTAGCCTTTTATCACCTTATGGCCGTGCTGCACGCATATGCTGACATTTGCGGCGGATAATTCCGTGCCATACGTCTGGAATCCCATGGCCTGCGCACCATCCAAGAGCAGGCCCTGTGCGCAGCCAACATCCAGAATGGTCCGGCGCGCCGCAGGCCCGGGCAAACTCCTCAGCCTGCGTTGATTTTCCTGCCTAATTCTTTCCACGGATTCGTCGGGCAGCTCATAATAGGTATGCGCCGCATAGATCTCCGATAGTGCGGCTGCGCCGGGCACATTATGAACGAACATGCTCCCGCATCTGGCGCAGCGCCAGATATCGAATTCGCCTTTGTGAAAGGTGTGCTTCACCAGGTTGTCTTCACACGCCGGGCATAAGGAGCGGATTCTCACGAGCAGGCCTCTTGTATGCGAAATGGGTTGGCCGGGGTCAATTGAAGGGACGGTCATGCCCGGCGCTCTGCAGCCAAACCTTTCTTCTGCACTGCTGCCTTGTAAGCAGCGAGCATCTCCCGGCTGATCGAGTCCCAGCTGAATTCATCGTTCATCCATTTCCAGCCGCTGCTGCCCATCGCAGCCAGATCCATTCGCCGCATGGACCGGATCGCCCGGGCCAGTTCCTCCGGGCTGTTCTCTACCCATAATCCGCACCGCCTGTCTTCCACATCCTGCCATGGCATTCCATGACTCACGATAACCGGCACCGCGTGCGCCAACGACTCCGCTACAACAATGCCGAAATTTTCCGAGTGCGAGGGAAAAACACACACATCCGCGTCCAGGAACGCGGCCCGTTTGGCCTCGCCCTCCACCCGGCCGGAAAAGTGCACGACCGTCTCCAATAGACCCAGCTGCCTTGCCCGCTCTTTCAGACTCAAGACATATTGGGGGTCTCCATCACCGCAAATGGATAGGCTGATGGTCGGGTCATCCAGTACTTTCACGGCCTCCAACAGCTTTTCAATCCCTTTGATGGGATGGAGACGTCCGATGAACAGCAGCCTCAGCTTGCCATCGCGCAGGTAAGACCGTGCGGGAGGCTGCGCAGAAAGCTCGGTGCCATGCCGGATGACCATGGCCCTTGCGTCAGGCAGCTGATTCAATGAAGCGGTCATCTCTGCTCGCGAGGTAGTGTGTAAGGTCACGTTGCCGAACCTCAAGAGGTAGTTACAGGCTGCATTCCACACGCGCTTCAGACCCTTTTTTCTTGCCTGTTCATAGTTGTTGATCTCCAGCAATGACCCGCTGGGTGACCAGATCAGCGGTTTCTTATGGAGGAGGCTGAGGATCAACGTGGGAAAGGTCGGGAACGAATAGACCGCTGTGAGATGGACAACATCCGCCCAACGTATCAACGCCGGTAATCTGATCAGCAGCCCAGGTGAGACAGAATCTCCCGCTATGCGGCGCATGAAATATACGGTGTAGTCAGGATATAGGGACTCAAAATCGATATCCCGGCTGTCCAGGCGGTCCGATACACGCGGGCCGGCAGCGTCAGTCGTAAGGACCCGAAGTTCTACATCCGGAAAAACTGCGATTCCCTTGTTGAGACCATACACCGAAAAAATCGGCCCGCCCCAGTGGATCGCCGGATAATATGCAGGCGTAACGTGCAGAATGCGCATAAGTTGAGACTTGAACGGCAACGACGTTGATATCGGGCAGTTGTATCACGCTTCGAGGCAGATGCGAATCACTTGCCCCATAAGAACATCATGAAAGTCTTATTCTCGAGCGCAGTTTCTCGAGCAAGATAAGCGGGTTTAGGGTCTTCGACCTGAACCAGAACCAGACCTTCAGCGGGGAGTCATGGACATTCTCAATGCCGATCCTCTTTCCCAACTTTGCCAGGGTCGCCATCGACTGTCCATGGAAGCGGCCGGATCCGGAGATTGAACCTGGATGGACCCTGAAATATGACCAATGGCCCGAAATGCGGCCAAAGCGCGCGCCATGCGTAGCGAAATCGAACCAAAGCTCACCATCCCAGCTTACTCTATTCTGGATGTTGAAGCCGCCAACCCGGTGGAATAAGTCTGCTTTGAAGAAGGTCGATGGCTGAACCAGTACGCATACACCATACACGTACGCCGCCGGATCGAATCTGTCGGAATATATCTTTCCAACAACCCGGTCCGAATGATCGATCACATACGCGTGACCGCTGATGACACTCGAGCGCGTGGACCTGAACGCATCCACAAAGCGTTCCACCGCATTGGGATGTAACATGTCGTCGGCGTTCAGCACACCATAAATCTCCCCCGTGGCAACTCGGAAGCCCTTGTTCAAGCCATCCGCAGGGCCATCGTCCGGCTCAAAGATGATCTGGTCGATCCGCTGCCGATACTTTTCGATGATTTCGCGGCTCCCATCCGTGCTGCCCGCATCCACCACAATATATTCAAGTTCGGGGTAACCCTGCCCGATCACCGAAAGCAGAGCCTTTTCAAGAAATTGCGCCTGATTATAGGAAATTGTAATAATGGAGACTTTCACGGTGCGATCCGCTCCGGTTGCCGCGGACTTTTTGCGTTACGGATCAACAGGCAATACAGGAACACATTCAGCGCGAAGGCCCATCTTGCCCGCAT
>DASXQN010000118.1:0-1962 GCA_036507155.1 Anaerolineales bacterium | reverse complement strand
CCCGCGGCACCGCGACGGCGCACGCCTAGAACGACCACACCGTCCACGTCGACGTGGCCGGGCTCGAGCCCGGCGCCACGTACCACTACCGCTTCGCGGCCGGCGCCGCCGTCTCGCCGACCGGCCGCACGAAGACGCTGCCCGGCGCGGACGTCAAGCATATCCGTTTCGCGCAGGCCTCGTGCGCCAAGTTCAACGCCGGATTTTTCAACGCCTATGCCCGCATGGCAGAGCACGATGACCTGGATTTCCTTCTGCACCTCGGCGATTACATTTACGAAGCCTCCAACACGCCTCCGGCGGGACAAACCCCCGGCGCAGATATCGGCCGTCCCTTCGAACCGCTGCATGAATGCAAAACCCTGGCCGACTACCGCATGCGGTACAGCCAATATCACCGCGATCCGGACGTGCAGACAATGCACGCGGCGCTGCCGGTCATCAGCACCGTGGACGACCACGAGTTTGCAGACGGCGCCTGGCGAGGCGGCGCGGACGTCCACGACGAGCAGCGAGACGGTCCGTGGACGGACCGCCTCAAGAACTGTTTCCGCGCGCGCAACGAGTGGCTGCCCGCTCGATTGCCCGATCCGCAGGATACGGCGCGCGTCTATCGCGCCGTGACGTTCGGCGGGTTGGCGGACCTGTTCCTGATCAACACGCGCACCTACCGCGATCAGCCGGTCCCGCCGCCGGAGATGAACGCGGCGGAGCGCACCGCCCTCGGTCCTGATCAGCGCGCCTGGCTCTTCGACTCGTTCGCCGCCTCGACCGCGCGCTGGCGGCTGCTCGGCAACCCGTCCGTGCTGTCCACCACCTGGCGGCCGGGCATCCCGCAGGAGATCAAGCTGGCGCTGTTGAAGACAAAGCTCATCGCGGCTGACGGCCTCGGCCCGGACTACGATCAGTGGGACGGTTATCCGGCCGAACGCGCCCTGATCTTCGACATGTTGCGCAAACATCCGTTGGGCAATATCGTGGTCTTGAGCGGCGATATCCACACGTGCATGGTGGCGGAGCTGCAGGAATTTCCATTCGAGGGCGGTGACCGGCCGGTGGCGGTCGAGTTTATCAACACCAGCCTCACATCGCAGAATCTGGACGACAAGATGAAGTGGGGCTATCGCACGAAATCGCTCGAGTACGAACGCGGCATCAGTGAAGCCTTCCCGCACATCAAATGGTGCGACCTCGACAGCCACGGCTATAACATCGTGGACGTCACGCCCGAGCGCGTACAGGTGGAATACTGGCTTGTGGATACCGTGCTGCAAAGGACGGATCAGGAAAAACTCGGCACGGTCTGGAACGTCCAGGCCGGCAAACCGCACGCCAAACGAATGCAGTGACCCATTCGCCCCAGATATGGGGCGAATATTTTGTGGTTATAATCCCGGGCATGCGCGACTTCCTTCGATCGGAAAGATCGGTCCCTCTGGTCTTCGCTGTTGTCACCGTGCTCGCGTATGGTTTGCTGCTTCCGTACATGGGCTTTTACTGGGACGATTGGGGCTTCGCCTGGATCGCCAAATTCCTCGGCCCATCCGAATTCATCGCGGCCTTTCGCGGCTTTCGTCCCTTCCTCGGACCGATCTTTTTTCTCACCACCAGCCTCATCCCGCCCGTTCCGCTGTATTGGCAGATCTTCGCGCTGGTCATCCGTTTCGTGATCGGCCTGGCCGCGTGGTGGACCTTCAAAGCCGTATGGCCCGGCCGGCCGCGGCTCGCGCTCACGCTCGCGCTGTTCATCCTGATCTTCCCGGGCTACAGCCAGCATTGGGTGGCGCTCACCCACATCAATCAGGAACTGATCCCGTTCATTTTCTATCTGCTCTCCTTCGGCGTCAGCGCGCGGGCGCTGCGTCGTGAAAAACCTCTGCCCCTCACATTATTTGCCCTGGCGCTGATGTTCGGCGGGCTGTTCCCCACCGAATATTTTTTCACGCTTGAGCCGCTGAGCTT
>DASXQN010000117.1:0-6553 GCA_036507155.1 Anaerolineales bacterium | reverse complement strand
TGCCTTTGCTCGCCGCGTGGATCTGGGGCGCTGCCGAACGCCCTGTATACGGATTCGGTGTCTCGCTGGCCACGGCGCTGATCTTTCTCGTCTTGACGATCAGAAAGCCCCGCGCCCTCCCCTGGACCTCGAGCCTGGTTTCCGCAATCGTCGCGTTCTTCACACTGCCCGAGCTTCCAATCTTTGCGGGCCATTCTTTGTGGCTCGAATACTTGATCGCGATCGCCGCCTTCTTGCTGTTGCTTCCAGACACGTTCCTGTCCGCAGACTTTAATGCAAACCAGACTCTGCGCTGGCCGCCACGCATCCTCGGCGCCGCCCTCTTTCTCAGCACGTTACTGGCCGTGCTCAGCGAGTCATTCAGCTCCGCCGGACATCGCGCCGTTGTGCTTAGCGCTTTTGCGATTCTGGCATTGGTGGATTCGTTCCGGTACCGCAAGCCATGGATCACCTACGCTTTCACCGGCCTTACCGCGCTGGCTGCAGTAGACTCACTCCGACAATTCCACTCACAGCTTTGGTTGCCTGTACTAATCGGTCTCGCGGTCGCCTATTACGCGGCGGGTACGGCCTCCGGCGGCGTGCTGACCGCGCCCTTGCGATACAGCGGACTCGCGCTCGGCGGGTTGACTGCGACCAGTGCTTTGTTCGACTCCGCTCAGCGCGGGGTCGGCTGGTACTGCCTGATCGTGGCCGCGCTGTATTTGATCGAAGAATACCGCCACAAGAATAGCTGGATGGAGGCGGGCACCTTCCTCTTTGCCTCCGCCGCGACCTGGGATCTGCTACGGATCGGCGTGCGAAGCGAACTCAGCTACCGGCTGGTCGGGCTCGCCGTTTTGTGGATGGCGCTCGACCTCGCCATCGCGAAAACCTACCACGAAATTCGCCGCTTGAAGGGTGCGATCGCGGCGGGCAGCGTTACCATCTGTGTCCTGACGGCAGTGGTACTGCTGACCCGCGGAACAGATGCGCCTCGAGTAGCCTTCGCAGGTTTTGCGGTCTTCAGCATCGCGTTCCTGATCAACGCCTTGTTGCGAAAATCGCCGTTGCTCGGTTATGCGGCCAGCTCGTCGTTCGCTCTTTCGATCTTCTACTTAACGAGGGATACAGGCGGAAGCGCCTGGCTCTTCGCGCTCATTGCGATTGCGATCGCATATTACGCGGCAGGATTTGTGTTGCGCCGGCGCGAGATGAGACTCGCCGGCGCGGCGGCTGTGGCGGCCCTTCGAACCGACAGCTGGAGCAGCATGCTGATCGTCAGCGGCCTGGGACTTGCCAGCCTGCTCTCGCTGGCCGCGCCCGGACAGGGCCGTTTGGACGCGGTCATTCCAGTGGCGCTCGCCGCGAGTTTGTGGGCCGTCGAAGCCTTCGCGCGGCGCAACGTCTGGCTCGGATTCCCTGCCAACGGGTTGTACCTGCTCGCTTACTTCATGATCTTGTCCACACTCAATGTGGACGAGCCACAGTTCTACTCGCTCGGCGCGGCCGCGCTCGGGTTGTTGATGCATTACCTGCTCACCAGAAGCGGAAGTCGCACGGGCGCGTTCCTCACCGGCATGCTCTCGCAGCTCGTGCTGCTCAGCACCACGTACATTCAGATGGTATCCACGCAGCACTTGTCCTTCTTCGTGGTGCTCTTCTTTCAAGCGCTGGCCGTTCTGATCTACGGCATCGTTATCCGCTCGCGCAGCCTGGTAGCCACGCCGATCGCGTTCATCGTATTGGGAGTTATCACGGTCGTTTACAGCGCCCTCAAAGGCATCTCGACCGTCATCCTGATCGGATGCACGGGCATCACGTTGCTGCTGCTTGGGATCCTGGCGGTGGTGCTGCGAGAGCGGCTTCTTCGCATCAGCGAACGCTTCAGCGACTGGAAGGCATAAAGCAAACGGCGAGTCAATGACCCGCCGTTTTCATTTCCCAGCGAAACGAAGCCGAACTCACGGGCACGGCGAGATTGTCAGCGCCTCCAGCAGAACCTGCGAGCGGGCATCGTTTTTGCCCGCGGCATCCGTCCCCACCAACTGGAAGACCACCCAACTGCGTGCGTAGATGCCCATCAGATTGCCGTCGAAGGTGAGCTACGCACAGGCCAGCAAGGACAGGTCGCTGCTAAAGACCGGGCTGCGGTCACGGATGCGCGCGCTGCCGCCGGTGGTGATCAATTGAAGATAGATCCATCCGTTCGGAAAATCTTTGTGATCGGGAATGTTCGCCGCGTCGATCGTGTATTCGAACGTTCCGCTGCCTTGATTCTTCATGGTCATGCCCGCGTCCCAATCCGTGGATGCGGCGCCGCTCTTGCTCTGCAATTTCATGAACAGCGTGACGAACGCGACCTCGAACGGATCACTGACCTGCGCTGTGACGGTCACTGCGGATGGATCGCAGCCGCCCCAGCGGACCTCGGGTCCGGAGAGAATGATCGACACGAATCCCTTAACGAACGACGTTTGCGTGAGGGCGCTGCCCAAGACCAGCTGAATGACCGCGGGCGTCGCAGTGGCCGTGGCAGGCTCTGCGGTTGTCGCCTGTCCGCCGAGCAAGGTGGGCGTAAGCGTGAAAGTCGCGGTGGAAACCGTCGGCGTGAGGGAAGGCGTCTCGCTGGCGACCGGGATCTCAGTCCGGACCGGAGGCGGCAAAGCTGTCGCGGTCGAAGGCAGGATGAAATGGGTCAGATCCGGCAGCGCGAAGGTGCAACTGGATAGCAGGGTTGGAAGGATGAGGAGGATTCGCAGTCGTCGCATCGGGCACCCCGGCCGGGTTTTCGCGCATGGCACAAATACCCACCTCATTAAGTAGATGGATTATACGTCGATTTTCACCAGCGGCGCGCGCCATGTCTCATGTAAAATAATGGCATGCCGGCGATCATGGTGAAAGACCTGCAAAAGACCTTCCAGCTGAAGAGGAAGGGCGCCGGATTGGGTGGCTCGATGCGCGCCCTGTACCGGCCCGAATACACGCCGGTGGAGGCCGTTCGCAAACTGTCGTTCGAAATGGAGCCCGGCGAATTGCTCGGATTCATCGGGCCGAACGGAGCTGGAAAATCGACGACGATCAAGATGCTGACCGGCATCCTGCATCCGACGGCCGGCGAGGCCCGCGTGCTCGGCTTCGTGCCGTGGCGCGAACGACAGAAACTTGCTTATCACATCGGCACCGTCTTCGGACAGCGGCCGCAGCTGTGGTATCACCTGCCCGCCCTGGATACGTTCCAGTTGTTCGGAAAGATCTACGAGCTGGACGACAAGGACGTACAGAAGCGCATCGGTTTTCTTGCAGAGGCGTTCGAGATTACAGACCTTCTGGAGACGCCCGTCCGCAAGCTTTCGCTCGGCCAGCGCATGCGCTGCGAGGTGGCGGCCTCGCTTCTCCACCGCCCGAAGTTGATCCTACTCGATGAGCCGTCCATTGGCCTGGACGTTGTCGCCAAGCAACACATCCGCGACGCGATCCGCGAGATGGCCGCCACCGAGGGCGTCGGCGTGCTGTTGACCTCGCACGACGCAGGCGATCTGGAGGCGTTGTGCAAGCGAGTGATCATCATCAATCATGGCCAGATCGTATACGAAGACAAAGTTTCGAATTTGAAGCGCAAATTCCTCACGAGCAAGATGGTGGAGGTCCGGTATGCGGACGAGGTGCCGCCCGATCTGGCCCTGCCGGGCGTTGAGGTCCTGAAGGTCGGACACTACGGCGCGAAGTTGAGCTTCGACGCGCGATTGACTCCGGTCGATCAGGTGTTGTCTGCGCTGACCGCGCGGGGCCAGGTCGTGGACATCACGATCGCAGATCCCCCGCTCGAGCAGGTGATCGCCCGGATCTACGGCGAGGCTCGCACGGAAACAAACGAACATCCAGGAGCAGCATAAGATGCCCAAATACATTGTCACCGCCGCAGCGCTCAGGCTGCGCGCGGGGCCCGGGACCACCGAAAAGACAGTTGGATACCTTTCGAAGAACAGCATCGTGCAATCGGACCAGGAGCAAGGAACCTGGCTGCACGTGCTGAGCTCCGATGGAAAGTCCGGCTGGAGTTCTGCAAAATACCTCCAACGGATCGATGATCCGGCCCCGCCGCCCACCACCAGCGCGAGCCTGGGAAACTTCATGGTTAAGATCAGGTTGCTGCACATCCGGCAGGGCCCAGGCAAAACCTACGCGTCGATCGGCGCGCTTTCGCAAGGTGAGGTGGTGGAGGGCTTCGCACAATCCCTGGACGGGCAATGGACGCAGATCAAGAAAAACAACGGGCCGATGGGATGGAGTTCGACGAAGTACTTGTCCAAGATGCTGGGCAGCGCGGAGCGGACGGTCACCGAGTCCGAGATGATCGTAATCCCGGATAAGCTCAACCTGCGCGCCGCCGCGAGTGCGGAAGCGTCGATCGTCGGCACGGCCCATCGCGGCGACGTTCTCAAGATTGTCAATGCCTCACCGGATTGGGCCTGGATGCAGACCGGCGGGCTGGCGGGCGGCTGGGCGGCGTCGAAATACCTGATCGAGCGGGAAATGCTTTCGGTGACGCCGCATGACCTGGCCGCGCTCGGACGACATCGCGTTGCGACGTACCTGGTGACCGTGCGTGAGAATCCGCGTCCCGACGCGCGCAGCCTCGGGACCTACAACTACAACCACGTGGTGGAAGTGGATTCCATCTCGGAAGACAGACTGTGGAAACACTGCACGGATGCGCACGGCCTGAGCGGCTGGTGCTCTTTCGAATTCCTCGCCAGTCTGAATGACCTGGGTACACCGCGCGCACAAGAGGAGTTTCCGTGGCTGCCGTTCGCGTTCGATGAGTATGGCACTGCTGAGATACCGGGCGCGGGCAGCAACCCGAAGATCTTGGGATACCTGGCGAGCACGGAGCTGTTCAAATATCCATTTCTGCCCGACGAGACCGATTGGTGCGCGGCTTTCGTGAACTGGTGCATCGAGCGTGCGGGCGTTAGGTCCGCCAACTCGGCGCTCGCGTTCCCCTGGGCGCGCTGGGGCAAGCCGCTACAGACGCCGCGCCGCGGCTGCGTGGTCGCCTTCCAGTGGAATACGGGGCGGCATCACGTCTCATTTTTCCTGGGTGAGCTCAGCAACTACGTGGTCGCGCTTGGCGGCAATCAGGAGGACGCGGTGTGGATCTCGATCTTTCACAAGCGCTACGTGCTTGGGTATCGCATTCCTGAAGACTGGCCCGTGGATGTACAACCTGCCTGAGAAACTGATGCGCATGCCACTTTTTGTACACGGACAACACGGAAAAGCGCCGCTGTTCTGGAGGGTATGCAGGGCTCTCACCACAAAGACACTAAGACACTAGGTCACAAGGTTCATTTTTCTTGGTGACTTTGAGACTTCGTGACTTGGTGGTTCAGAAATGAACGCTTCGGTTCGCGCCGCGGAGATCAATGGACAAGAAATTCTGGATCGACATCAAGGAAAACAACTTTGCGCTACCCCCTGGGGCGTCGGCTCCCGCGCTGACCGAAGAGCTTTTCACCTATTTGGGCAGCACGGATCCCGAGCTGCGCGACAACATTGCGTACGAGATCTTCGCGAATTGGCTGGACCAGCAGGTCTACGCTCCGGATCAGCTCCGCTCCTTGATCCTGGTGCTGATCCTGAATTTACATGAAGGGCTCGGCGAACGCGAGACGGATTCCGTGTTTCTGCGCTCGTTCTCTGCGTTGTGCCTGGCAGAGATCATTCACCACGATGGCACGCATCCGTTTCTCGATAAAGAAGAACTACTCGACATACTTGCCAGGAGCCTGGAATATCTGGAGGGCGAGCAGGACCCGCGCGGCTACGTCGCCGTGAAAGGCTGGGCGCACGCATTGGCCCACACCGCAGACTTGCTCTATGTGCTGGCAGATGACCCCCGGCTTGGGCGCGATGAGATGGCGCGCATCCTGGATGGCGTCCGGTCCAAGCTCGTGCGGCCAACCGACTGGACCTACGTGCACGGCGAAGACGAGCGACTAGTGCGAGCCGTGACGGCGGTGTTCGCCCGAAACCTGCTGGACCAGGATACGTTGGCGGCCTGGCTGAACTCGTTCGCCTCGCCTGCCGCCGGATCATGGCAGAGTTCGTTCGAGGACGACAGTTTACAAAATGCCTACTTCAATAGCAGGCTTTTCCTTAAGAGCTTGTACCTGAAAGTCTCAGCGCCCGATTCTCCGGAAGGCAGCACGTCGTTGCTGCCTTCTATATCGACCGCGATACAGGCATTCAGGCAGTTCTAATTATGAAGCGTATCGCGAAGTACTGGGCGATCTTCAGGATCTCTCTGATCAACAGCCTGGCGTATCCCGGCGAGTTGATCGGCCGCAGCCTGATCATGGTTCCCTTCATGTGGATTTTCTATCAGTTGTGGAAGACCACCTATGCGGCGGCCGGCGTGCAGTCCATTAACGGGCTCACCCCGCGCGATACGCTGTGGTATTTGATGTTGGCAGAGACCATCGAATTGAGCCGTCCTTTCCTGGCGCGCACGATCTCGGAAAACGTCAAGGATGGCTCGATCGCCTACCTGCTCAACAAGCCCTAC
>DASXQN010000116.1:0-5358 GCA_036507155.1 Anaerolineales bacterium | reverse complement strand
GCGCTGCGGCCATTGCAAAATATTCTATCATCGAACCGCGCCGTACCCAGCCTCGCGCCGGCCCGGGGCGCAGTTCTTGACGTCGGTTTTTAGACGTGATAACATGCCTTTGTAGACAGGAGGCTCGCCCATGAGTGTTAGCGCCGACCGATCGCATGTCGAAGCGGACGTGCAGTTTACGGAAGAGCAGCACGATATATGGAGAACACTCTACAGCTGGCAGGCGCCCAAGATCCAACAGTATGCCTGCCGGGAATACCTGGCAGGTTTCGAGAACCTGAAACTCCCCGAAGATCAGATTCCGTCAATTCAATGGTTGAACGAACGCATCACGCCGCGCACGGGATGGCAGACGGTGCGCACGCGCGTCCGTTACTCGGACGCGGTGCAGTGGTATGCGCACTTCGCCCGCAAGAAATTCCTGGTGACGGATTACGTGCGCGAGCGGGCAGAGTTGGACTTTACGCCCGAGCCCGATATGTTCCACGACGTCTTCGGTCATTTGCCTTACTTCACATTGCCTGAGTACGTCGCCATCCAGGAGATGTTCGCTCCCGCCTTCCATCGCACCAAGTCGGATGAACAGCGCGAAAATATCAAGCGTCTCGCCTGGTTCAGCACGGAGTTCGGCTTGATCCGCGAAAACGGAGAGTTGAAGATATTCGGAACAGGCTTGATCTCCTCGAAGGGCGAGATGGAGCACGTACTGGCGGGGAAGACGCCGTTGATGGAATTCAAGGTCGAGTCGATCACCGGATTTGATAAGGCGATCTGGAGCTATAACAACCAATTGTTCGTCTTCGATTCACTGGAGGCGCTGCAGCACGAGCTGGCACGGTATTTTGATACCCTGTGAATTGCACTGACGAATCATACCAAATACTGCTTCGGCGGCCATCGCCCGAAGCAGTATTTTTTTGTTGCGATTGCGATGCGATGGAAACGATTACGGATTAATAGAAGCCTGGAGCAACTCATCGCCGATATGTTGTGCAAGGAACGTGTTGTTCTCCTCCAACAGCACCACGAGTGTAAGGGGCGTGCCTTGCCAGTCGGGGACCGTGCCGCCGATAAACCAGGTTACGACCGCGTCGCCGGGCGTGGCCTGACCGAGGTGTTGCCAAAATGGCTGGCTTCCGGAGACGAGGGAGCGAGCGGCCTCGTCGGCGGCCCGGGCCGGGATCGCCTGGACGGCCATATCCAACGCCGGCAGTATGACCCAGCCCTCCTGCAATGTGTTGACCGCCAGGGCAATGCGCGGCGCAGGCACCGTACCGTGATTGCTCAACGCGGCGGCTGCGAGCGCAACCTGGAGGGGCGTGACGCGTAGTGCTTGCGTGGAGCGCGTCGTGGCGGGCGGATTTACGGGGAGGTGGAGTTGTGGCGCATCGTATAGCCCGAGGATTTCGTAGAATTCCTGCAGCTCCTGCTCGCTCACCTCAGCCGTGCCGAACTGAGCCTGGACGAGCGGTTGCAGCACGGTGCCGGGCAGGTAAGCGCCCTGCGCGGCGCGATTGATCAGCGGCGCGGCCGGGTTCTGAGCCAGGTCGCGGCCCTCCTCATCGAGCAGATTGGGATCGAATGTGGGATGCGAGGCCATGACAAGGATCTCTCCATTGCTCGCGTTGATCAAGACGATCGCGCCCGGATGCGCGCCCAACAAGGCGTCCGCCTTGCCTTGCAATGCGAGCTGCAGGCTCAGCCGCACGTCCAGCCCCGGTGGCGGCGTGCCATACAGCAAATGGTCCCACCAGATCAGGCTAGCCGGATTGCCTTGCAGGCCCCGCAGGTAATCATCGAGCTTGGCCTCCAATCCAGCCTGCCCGAAAACCGGATGCGTGTAGCCAGCAATTGGGCCCAGCTCAGGGTAACGGTACTCGCGCAGATAGTTTCCACTCTCGCCGACCGTCGCGTCTATTGGGACATTATCGCGATCGAGCAGCTCGCCGCGCGGAACATAACGGTCCGCGATTGCGCGCCGCGGATTATCGGTGCGGGTGAGCAGATCGGGACCGCGAAAGAGCGTCCACCAACTTAAAGCGATCGCGACGGCGCCGAGTCCCAGCCCCAGGATCGCGGCCAGCAGTGTGTACGGACGCGCGTTCGATAGCGGTGCCGGTTCAGCTTCCGTCTGCGAGCTGATGCGCAGCAGAAAAAGGAGCGCGATGAAAGAAGTCAGCAATGACGAACCGCCGTACGAAATGAATGGAAGTGTCACCCCCGTCAACGGCAGCAGCCGCAGATTACCGCCGATGATCAACAGGCTCTGGATCCCGAGGTACGCGGTGATACCCGCGGCCAGGAAGCGACGGAAACGGTCTGGTGCGCGCAATGCGGCGCGCAGCCCGCGGGCCAGGATCAGGCCAAGGGTGGCGAGCAATCCCAGGGCCCCGACCAGACCCGTCTCTTCCACGATCGCCGAGAAGATGAAGTCGGAGATCGCCACCGGCACGATGGTCGGACTGCCAAGTCCCGGACCCCGTCCGATCGCACCGCCGTTCGCGATCGCGAGCAAGGATTGGATGATCTGATACGAACTGCCGCCCGGGTCCGACCATGGATCGAATAACGCGTTCAGCCGAACCTGCACGACACCGATGTAGAAATATCCGATCAGCCCGGCGAGGCCGAGCGCGAGGACGGTTCCGATGAGCACGCGACGACGCGTGGTTGCCAGGTACACCATCGTCGAATACAGCAGGATGAGGATCGAGGCCGTGCCGAGGTCGCGCTGCACGAGAAGCAGTAGCAACGCCAGACCGGTGACGAAGATGGTGGGTAGGAAGAATGGAAAGAAGCTCATGCGCACCGGTAAGCGGTCCGCGAGGTAAGCAGAGAGGTAAACGACCAGGAGCAATTTCAGCGGTTCGGAGGGCTGAAAATAGAAACCACAACAGCCCAGCCAAAGGCGCGGACCGAAGCCTCCGGGGTTGGTACCGAAGATCAACGTCAGGGCTGTGAGGATCAAACCGCTTGTAAGAAGCAGGTATTTGTAGCGGCGTAGAAATCCAAGGTCAGGCGCGAGGCGCAGGCCGAGGAGACAGGCGGCCATGCTCACCATCAGCCAAAGCGCTTGCCGCAGGCCGAAGATCGGATCGAGGCGCCAGATCGTCAGCAATCCCCAGCCTGTGAGCAATGCTGCCCCAGGCAGTAGATAGGGGTCGCGGTCGGGAAGCAGGAAGGAGGTCACTCTTCCGGCGAGTGCGAAGAAGAGCAGCCAGACCCCAAATCCCAACCAATGTGACCAACGATAGTCTACCGCCAAACTTCGCTCGCGCACTGCGGGCGAGAGCGTAAGAATGATCGAAAACAGGAAAAGAAAAGCCGCTGCCCAGCGCAGCAGCCGCGCTTGAAGTTGGTCGGTCATGGATTGTGAGCTACAAGGCGGATTACTTGAGGTATTTCTCGACCAGCAGATCAAGCTTCTTGCGGGTGGCTGCAGGCATTTTCTTCGGATCGGTAATCAACGCGTTCGCCAGCGCCTGTCCGCATTCGCAGGCGCGCGTCTCGTTTAGATTTCGCAGCAATATGCGTATGGCTTCCTGGGCGAGGCTGGTGTTCTTGTTGAGGGTCTGGATCACCATCTCCACGGTCACGGGCGCTTCGCCGACGTGCCAGACGTCGTAGTCCGTGATGTGGGCCATGACGGCGTAACAGATCTCCGCCTCGCGTGCCAGGAAAGCCTCGGGCGAGGCGGTCATACCGATCAGTTCCATACCCCAGCCCCGAAACGTGTTGGACTCGGCACGTGTTGAAAAACGCGGACCCTCGATGGTGATGAACGCGCCGCCCCGATGTGTGACGGCTCCCGCGCCGCGGACGGCTGCTTCGAGCTGATTGGAGAGATCGTCGCAGAAGGGATCCGCCACGCTGATGTGGGCAACGAGGCCCTCGCCAAAAAATGTCCGCGCACGGTCTTTCGTATTATCGAACAGCTGATCCGGGATCACAATGTTGCCGGGCGCGAAATCTTCGCGCAGCGATCCGCAGGCGCTGACGCTGATGATGCGCTCGACGCCGAGCGACTTTAGGGCGTAAATATTTGCGCGATAGTTGACTTCGGTGGGCGTGATGTGATGCCCGATGCCGTGGCGGGCCAGGAATGCGAGGCGGCGGCCCTCGAGCGTCCCCACCACGATTGGTGCGCTAGGTTTGCCGAACGGCGTGTCGAGCTCCAGCTCTTTCGGATCTTGCAGGCCGGCCATCGCATACAAGCCCGAGCCTCCGATCACCGCCAGCCGAACGGGTTCGTCTGTCATTCGACCACGGCTCGTTGAGGGGATGGGGAAACAGCATCCGCGGCCATGCTCACCGTCAGGCGCGCGGCTCCGCAGCGTATCTCGTCTCCCGTTGTGAGGACGGTCGCGAGGGTCAGCAGCTCTTGATTAAGTCGCGTGCCGTTGGTGGAACTCAAGTCCTCAAGCCACCACTGGCCATGATGGAAGCTCAGCCGCGCGTGGCGCGCCGAGGCAGTTTCGTCGACAATGGGAATGTCGCAAATGGGATCGCGGCCCAGAGTGATCTCGGCCTGCATGAAGTGCTTGATGACGGGCTGGGTATCGCCTTCGCGGACCGTCAGACTGATGCCGGGAGCCCGCCGCGCGGTCAGCTTTTCCGCTTCCTGCTGTAGATCCCGCCAGAATGTATACAGGGCTAAACCGAGAAACGCGTACAGGCTCAGGGCCAGAAGCAGGCGCAAAGCCAGAACGATCGAACCGGTCATTTCTTCTTCATTTTCGCGGTCGAGCGGTCCTTGAGGATCGCGGTGGGACGATCGCCCGTCGCTTGCAGGGGATTGGTCTCGATCAGATCCGGGCGCGGCGGCGGATTGTCCTGACCGAAGATGAGCGCCACGCCTGCCAGGGAGATCACGTCGCCGGGGTAGAGGACCGTCTGGTTGGCGCGCTGGCCATTGACAAAGGTCCCGCCGGTCGAGTTTAAGTCGAACATCACAAAGCGGCCGTTGATGGCGCGCAGCTGGGCATGATTGCGCGAGACGCGCGGGTCGTCGATGACCAGCTGATTGTCCAGGCGGCGGCCGATATTCACTACGGATTGTTTGAGTGGAAATACCTTGACGCCTTCGATGATCAGGAAGGCGTTCTCGGGAAGGTGGTCTCCGTCCCGCGGTGCGGCGCTTTCGTTCGGGTTGCCCTTTGTTTCAGCCATTGGGTCCACTCGTTGAGACGCCATGACGTTGGCGTCGCTCGGAGGAAGGGACTTATCCGTGGAGATGGTGATGCTCGGCGGGCTGGCGAATCGAAAGCCCGCCTCCTGCCCTGCAGTGTTCAGCACATCGATCAATGTCTCGAGTAATTTTGAATCCCGCCATTTTTCCGCTGATTGCGAGTTCACGAC
>DASXQN010000115.1:0-1610 GCA_036507155.1 Anaerolineales bacterium | reverse complement strand
CCTGTCCATATCCAGGCACAGTCCAATCCAGGTAGCTGCTGTAGAACAGCAGACCGACGCGATCGCCCTGACTCAACAGGACATCGGCCAGCGCGGCCGCCGCACCCACCGAATGCTCGAACAACGAATGGCCGCGCGCGAAGACGTTCGTGCGCAAGCGGCCATCCAGCACGATGCCGACGTCCGCGACGCGTTCTTGCTGGAATTCGTTCGTGAACAACTCATCATGTCGCGCGCTGGCGCGCCAGTTGATCCAGCGCGTCGAATCCCCGGACTGATACGCACGCACTCCGTAGAACTCGACGCCGGCTCCAGCCGCGCGCGCCGGGATGCGGCCCGCGTACACGCGCGTCCGACGCGGGCGGATGGCCATGTGGCGAAGACGCGTCAACTGCGGGAAGACGAAGAAGTGTCCTTTCGCCTCCACCCGGACTTCGCGGCTGCTGACCGCTAAATGGTCGTTGGCGCGTGCCCGGAGCGATTCGAATGCATAGTGGCCGCGCGGGCCGTCGATCGTATAGGTCCAGGTGTGGGACGCGCCGGGCGGAAGCGTCACCAGGCTGAGGGGCGATCCGAGGCGGACCCGCAGTCCGGTCGGGAGCGAGTCCTCCAACGCCAGCTCCTCAAGGTGCGTCCCTCGATTCACAACGGTCAATGTGATCTCGACCGGTGCATCCGGTGCGACGCGGTCCGCGCTCAAATGGCGTTGAATTTCGAGTTGCAGACTCTCGGGCCCATTCAAAAACCCCAGGACCAGGTAGGTCACGAGCGGGACTGCCAGCGTAAGAAATTCCCCGCGCAGCGTGACCAGCCCGATGAGCAGCAGGCTGAAGCTGAGCAGGCTCAGATAAAGTGAACGCGGCATGTTCAGTGGATGACGGGGACGGAGGTTTTCTCGAGCACGTCGCGGATGATGTCGTCGGTGACCTGGCGCGACATCCAATACTCCGGCTGGAGCAGGATGCGGTGCGAGAGCACGGTGGTGGCAAAGTGTTTGACGTCATCCGGCAGCACAAAATCGCGCCCCTGCAGCGCCGCATGCGCGCGCGCCATCTTCAGAAAAGCCAGCGAGCCGCGCGGGCTGGCGCCCACCGCCACGCGCCGGTCCAATCGCGTGGCATGCACAAGCTGTGCGATATACAGTTCGAGGTCTGAATCGACATGCACCATCTCAATTAGCGCGCGCAGCTTCAACATCTGCTTCTGCCTGGTGATCACGCGCAAGCCAACTTCATCCTGCTTGCGCTCGCGCCGGCGGCGCAGGATCTCCTGCTCTTCCTCCACGCTCGGATGCCCGACGGTCAGTTTCAGCATGAAGCGATCCAGCTGCGCCTCGGGGAGCGGGAACGTGCCCTCATATTCGATCGGATTCTGTGTGGCCAGGACGAGGAAGGGCTCGGGCAGCGGCAGCGTCTCGCCTTCCAGCGTGACGTGATTTTCCTGCATAGCTTCAAGCAGGGCGGATTGCGTTTTCGGCGAGGCGCGGTTGATCTCATCCGCGAGCACGATGTTGGCGAACAGCGGGCCTTTGCGAAGCTCGAACTTGTTTTTCGTGCGATTAAAGATGTAGCCCCCGGTAATATCGCCGGGCAACAGGTCCGGCGTAAATT
>DASXQN010000114.1:0-9782 GCA_036507155.1 Anaerolineales bacterium | reverse complement strand
CTTGCGGTTCGAGTCGTCGATCTCGGCGATCCCGAGCACGCCGATCAGATGCCCCTGGTAGAGCATCGGCACCTCCAGCACCGCTGCGAAGCGCGACTCTTTCAGCGCGCCGAGCTGATGCGGCCAGGCCGAGTAATCATTGACCATCAGGACTTCGCGGCTTTCGGCCACGCGGCCCGCCATGCCCTCACCCAGTTTGGGACGGAGCGGCCGCTTGATGTCAATGCCCGTCACGATCGCCAGATCGAGCGCGGTGGACTTCTCGTCATAGAGATAGATGAATGCGCTTGGAACACTGTGCAACTCGGAGGCCTTCTGCACGATCATGCTCATCAGCGATGGGAGATCCCGGCTTGACATGAGTTCGACCGCGATCTGATACAGGCCCGAAAACTGGCTGGCGCGCCGACGCGCGTCGCTCAGCAACTGAACCTTGGCAAGTGCCAGGGCCGCCTGCCCGGCCAACAGGCGCACAAGCTGCATCTCGTCCTCGGTCCAGGCGCGCGCCTGCGTGTCGAAGACCAGCAGGGCGCCTTGCAGGTCCTCCGCCGAATAAAATCCTTCGATGACCATGGCCTTGAGTTTCTCGCGCTGGATCAATTCAGAAAAATATGGCACCTTGCGGCTGCCGGCCGCAAGCGTCGCAGGCGCGACCACCACGGAGGCGGGCTCCGCGAGCAGGCCGTTCGAAACCGCATTCTCGAAATCCCGCTCAAGCAGCGTCGGCTGCGCGAATCCATACGAGGCCAGGATGACCTCTCCGGACGGACCCTGCTTGGTGATGATCGCGGCCCGGGCAGCCTTGAGCAGCGTGGCGATCCGTTCACACACGAGATTCAAGATCGCATGTGCGTCCTCCGCCGCCAGGATCTCGCGATCGATCTCCGCCAGCGATTCGAGCGCATGCACCTTCTCCTGCACCGCCATTTCAGCGCTCTTGCGCTCAGAAATGTCTTCCACGATGCCTTCAAAATACAGCGGGGTGCCGTCTGCGCTGCGGACCGCCCGGGCACTCTCGCGCACATAAATGCGCGAACCGTCCGCGCGCACCCAAACCGATTCGAAGCCGCGCACCTCGCCATCCTTGGTGATGCGCTCGATGAAATCCTTCCGCATGAAGCCGTCCGCGACGCCCTCAGCGCTGCGCGAGCGGCTGCGCAGCTCGTCCAGGTTGCGGAAACCGAGCATGCGCACGAACGCCGGGTTGGCGTAAATGATCTGGCCGTCCGGTGCGGAGCGCGAAATCCCCACGGTCGCGTTTTCGAACGCGCTGCGGAAGCCTTCTTCGCTGGCGCGCAAGGCATCGTAGACTTGTTTTCGCCGAATGACCGTCGCGACCTGCGATGAGACGAACTCGAGCACCTTCTGTTCGACTTCGCCGTACGCAGAGGGGTCGCGATAGTGCTGCACCGCCATGACACCGATGGCCGCCCGGTCGACGATCAACGGAACTCCCAACCAGATCGCGGATGGCGTTCCCGATGCCTCAACACCGGCACCGCGCAGAATCTCTCTCTGCTCCTGGTTGTTCACCCGGAGCGATTTCCCCGTTCGGAGCACGTATGCCGTCAGGCCGGTGCCGGTACTCACCTCGGGCGTGGTAAGTTCATCCATTTCATCCACGAAATACACGAACGTGATCGAATCACGGGTCGGATTGTGCAGGGCAATGTAGAAATTCGTGGCGGGCATGACCCTGCCGACGATCGCGTGGATCTTCGGCAAGAGCGAATCCAGCGTCTCAGCCTGATCCGCCTCCCGGGCGATATCGAAAACCGCGCCCTGCAACTCTTCGCGCGTCGGGCGCGCCGCCGCTCTGTCCGCCGCGGCGGCTCGAACCGCGCGCGCAGCCACCGCGCGGACCACATGCGGCAGCCGCGCGATCTGCGCGCGCGCCGCGATCGAGTAGTCGGCGATCAGGCCCTGTTCCAGCATTCCGACAGCATCCGCCTCCGAACGCGGCTCGACCAGCAATATGATCGGTCCCGTGAATTTATTCGCCTTGAGCGCCGCCAGCGCGCCGCTGGCGGCCGCATCCAGGACGATCACGTCCACGGCCGCACCGTTCGGCCGCGAGAGCGAAGCTACACTGGAAATCGTGCACTCGATCCCGGCGCGCTCAAAAGCTGCCAGCACGGCCTGCCGGTATTCTGCCGTGCGCTTTATCGCCAATGCGGTTTTCATGGTCAACCCGCCAATACTACGCTAAAATTTGGGCCGCGTGAATTGTAGGATAGTTTCAGATCGCAGTCCAGTCGCGACTGGTCCGAGTATGAGCACTGGTACCCCGAGGATCCACGGAGGAAACGTTGCCAGCCACTGCAGAACTATCTGATCTGTACAACCTGATGCCGGCCAAAATCATGGTGTATAGCACCGCCTGGTGCCCGGATTGCAAACGCGCCAAGAAATTCTTCGGCGAGCACCGGGTGCAGTATGTGAACGTGGACATTGAGGAAAGCCTGGAGGGCATTGCGTTCGTCGAGAGGATCAACAGCGGGTCGCGGATAATCCCCACGATCGTCTTCCCGGATGGACAGATCCTGGCCGAACCATCCAACGCTGAGCTGGCAGCCAAGCTGGGTCTGCAGACCAAAGCAGAACTTGAATATTATGATGTCATTATCATCGGAGGCGGACCCGCCGGTCTGACCGCCGCGCTCTACCTGGCCCGCGAGGGCGTGGAGACACTGGTCATCGAAAAATCCGGCCTGGGCGGCCAAGCCGGCATCACGCAAACCCTGGATAATTTTCCAGGTTTCGACGAAGGCATCGCCGGCAGCGAGTTCGCCGACCGCCTTGGCAGGCAGGCGCGCAAGTTCGGCGTCGAGATCCTGCAGGCGCAGGAGGTCACGGAGATTGACCGCGAGGGCATGTATCTCGAAGTTCGCACCGGAGCCGATACCCACTACCACACGAAGGCGGTCTTGCTGGCGACCGGTGCGCGCTACCGGCGGCTGGGTGTGACCGGCGAGGACGAGTTGATCGGGATCAACGTGCACTTCTGCGCAACGTGCGACGGCGCGTTCTACAAGGGCAAAAAGGTTTTGGTGGTGGGCGGCGGGAACAGCGGTTTCGAAGAGGGCCTGTTCCTGACCCGGTTTGCCACGCAAGTGGACATTGTAGTCAACGGACCGCAAGCGAAAGCCAGCAAGATCTTGCAGGACAAGGTCGCAGAACAGTCCAATATGCACGTCTTCCTCAACCACGGCATCCGCGAACTACTGGGCGCGAACAAACTCGAAGGGATCCTCGTGGAGGATAGGTCGACAGGCGAGACAAAGACATGGGCCTACGACGGCGTCTTCGTTTTCATCGGCCTGGCTCCCAACAACGACCTCTTGAAGGAGAAGGCGGAATTCGATCCTGCCGGTTTTTTGAAGACCGAGTTCATGATGACGTCCTCACCCGGCATTTTTGCGGCCGGTGATGTGCGCTCGGGCTCGACGAAGCAAGCAGCTTCGGCGACCGGGGAAGGCGCGTCGGCCGCGCTCGCAATCCGCGAGTATCTGAAGACGCTCGGTGGCTGACGCACTCGCGGCAATCCTGCTCGAGCAGCCGGCACTGGTGATCTTTCCTTCTTCATGACACGCACAGCCGACATCGTGATCTGCGGCGCGGGCATCTGCGGCGTCAGCGCGGCGTACTTCTTGAGCAAGGCAGGTTTTCGGGACATCCTGCTGCTCGACGAGCGGCCGCCGCTTTCGTTGACCAGCGATCGCTCGACCGAGTGCTATCGCAACTGGTGGCCGGACGCGGCCATGCTCGCGTTAATGAATCGCTCCATCGATCTGATGGAGTCGATCGCGGAGGAAACCGGGAATCGCTTCCGGATGAATCGCCGCGGTTACCTCTACCTGAGCGCTGATCCCGCCGGGATCCCCGCCCTGATCGCTCGCGCAGAACGAACCTCAGGCCTGGGTGGCGGTCCCCTGCGGATTCACCGGTCTGAATCGTCCGCCTACCAGCCGGCGATCCCCGAGGGATATCGCGCTCAGCCGACCGGCGCGGACCTGCTGCTTGAATCCAGCCTCATCCAAAAGCACTTTCCATATGTGACGGACGCCGCGGTCGCCGCGCTGCACGTTCGCCGCGCGGGTTGGCTGAGCGCCCAACAGCTGGGGATGACGCTCCTCGACGCGGCGCGCAGCCGCGGGGTCCGGGTTGAGGCGGCGCGAGTCGCCGAAGTGGAGACGGAGAATGGCCGCGTGCGCGGCGTGCGCCTGGACTCCGGGGAACGCGTGGAGTCCCCGATCTTCGTCAACGCGGCAGGCCCATTCCTAAACGACGTGGCGAAATTGGTTGGCGTCGATCTTCCCGTGCACACCGAGTTGCATTTGAAAGCTGCGATCAAAGACTCTGCCGGCGTGGTGGGACGCGACGCGCCGCTGCTGATCTGGGACGAACCGCAGACGCTCGCCTGGGATGAAGCCGATCGGCGCTCCCTGACGGAGACGCCTGAAACGCGCTGGCTGACGGAGCCATTGCCCGCCGGCGCACACACGCGTCCAGAGGGTGGTGAAGACAGCCAGACGATCCTGATGCTATGGGAATACAAGACGCGACTGACGCCGCCGATCTGGCCGCCGGCGCTCGACGAGCAATACTCTGAAATCGCGATGAGGGGCTTGACGGCCATGCTGCCGCGAATGCGCGGTTATTTCGAGCGCATGCCGCGCCCGCAATTGGACGGCGGGTACTATACGCGCACGCGCGAGAATCGGCCGCTGGTGGGACCGCTGCCCATCGACGGCGGTTTCGTCGTCGGCGCGGTGTCGGGCTATGGAATCATGGCCGCATGCGGTGTCGGTGATCTGCTGGCCGCGCATGTCGCCGGTACGGAGCTCACCGCGCACGCGGCAGCCTTTCACCCGGCGCGCTACGATGATGCTGGTTATCAGAAAGAGATTGCGAGCGGGGATGATTCCGGACAACTCTGATCGAGTGTAAGTATCTCTACTCAACCGCGCAACAACTCCCCCTTAAATGATCTCGCCGCTGGGTGAGGGGGGCACCCAACGACGAGATCGCTTCAATTGTTACACAGAATGATGAGATTTTCAAGGCTGGCACTGCGAACCAAAGTAAGGCTTGCAGAGCTGTATGGACGGGATACAATATCCACATGAGTTCCACCTTTAGTAGGATCGTCCTGGCGTGCTCGCTGATGCTAATCCTCTCCGCCTGCGACGCCTGGACGGTAAGCCCGCAGCCGTTCCCCGTCTGGACGGCGATCCCGTCGCGCACGCCGGGCATCGTGACGGCTACGCCCAACATTGTGATTCCGACTATGACGGTATCTCCCCTTCCCGCAACAAACACGCCTCCGGCAATCACGGATACGCCGTCAGCAACGCTGCCGCCCTCGGCCACGAACACCCGCACGCCTTTCAAGGAGATCCGGGTGGAGATCCTCGGCTGCAACACGGGCTTCGACGTCTCGCACGGGATGGGCGAAGTGACGAATGCTTATGTCGTCCTGAGAAACACCGGCACCCTGGATCTGCCGAACTCCTGCGGCTTGCTGCGCGCGGTGGACGAGGATCGTGAGCACCCGGATAAGACCCGCTGCGTGGATAACTTGCCCGCGGGCTACCAGGTAACACTGAAGCTAACAGTGGATTCGACCTACAAGCAAGACACGATTATCCAGGTGGATGTCAGCTCCGAGGCAGTGCTCCTGGCGCGGGTGGACAAACAGTCCTGCCGCGACCTGGACATTGTCGGCCCGATCCCGGGCGACATCGGCGTCGTCAAACCCATCACACCCTGACCACATAGTGGCGCGCGAAAGAGCCGGCTCCGCAACCGCGCTTGGGATCGCGCGGCTGCGGGCAGGGAGTCGACGCGGGTAAGACCGGATTCCAATCGCTTATTCGGCTTCGAGCTTCAGGAATTTTTCCGGGTTATTCTCGAAATCGGCTCTGCAGCCGGGCGAGCAGAAGTAATAGATGGTGCCGTCATACTCCGCTGTCCACACGGCGTTTTCGGCATCGACTTCCATGCCACAAACGGGATCGATTTCCATCGCAAACCTCCTGAAATCTCTAAGTTCCTAATGTATAATCAGCGATATGGCTGATGAGCAGATCACATCGCTGGCCCGCAACAAAATCGCCATGCTGATCGACGGCGATAACGCTCAGGCGGGTCTACTCACTCAAACGTTGGTGGAAGCCGGCCGTTATGGACAGGTCACCGTGCGGCGGATCTACGGGGATTGGACCTCTTCCAGCATGAATTCCTGGAAAGAGACGCTCAACTTCCACGCCTTCCAGCCCATCCAGCAGTTTCGTTACACCGTCGGGAAAAACGCCACCGACAGCGCCATGATCATCGATGCGATGGACATCCTCCACTCCAGCGTGGTCGACGGCTTTTGCCTTGTCTCCTCGGACAGCGACTACACGCGTCTGGCTACGCGCATCCGAGAGACTGGTATCTTTGTGATGGGCATCGGCGAGAAGAAGACGCCCAAGCCCTTTGTGAATGCCTGCGATGTCTTCGTTTATACAGAAAATCTGGCCGCTGAGAAAAAAGCCACCACCGCTTCACGCCGCCCAAAGAGCGCCTCCTCACAGGCCAAGGAAGATGCAGATCCGATCCCTTTGCTCACACAGGCTTATGAGATGGCCGTGCGAGAGGACGGCTGGGCCCGGCTCGACTCGATGGGCAGCGCGCTGTATCAGCTTGACCCCGGCTTCGATCCGCGCAGCTACGGACACAAACAGCTCTCGCGGCTGATCAGCAAATTCAGAGACCGATTCGAGATGCGCACGCAGGAGATGGATGGCTCCATACTCATGTTCGTGAAAATGAAAGAGTGATCGATCACTCGCGAGCCTGAGAGAATCAAAACAGCGGAGAGGAGCTCTCCGCTGTTTTGATTCTGATGGATACCGGCAATAGCCGACTCATCTTCGATCAGCCTCCACCGGTCACCGTCCCGCACAGATGGACGTTGAGTCCCAGCGCGTGGAACATGCCCGCTTTTGCCCACAGCGCGCGGTCGGCAGACTCCGCGGACGGCGCATACGCCACGTTCAAATGGTTCGCCTTGTGGCGCGCCATCATCTGGTCGCGCGTGACCCCGTGCAGCACGGCATGCATGATCGGCCACTGTGGAGTGGTTAACTTCCAGCGGCGTTCCGTTTCCGTCTCGGGCAGGGAAACCACCGAGCCGCGACCCAGGTCCGCGTGCAGGCGACCCTCCATTACGAAGACCCTGCTCCAGACGATTTCGCCGGGCTTGCTGATGCCTTTGAGGGTACCGCCGCCCAGGCGGAAATACATGGGTGGCTGTCGTTCACTGACCGCGCCCGCGTAGCCATTGATGAAATGCGAAGCCGGCGCGGCGCCGGAGATCAGGAATACCCAGACGAAATCGTCCAAGCCGTCTCCCGAGTAATGCTCGCCCCACCGCAGATCATGCAGGGTAGTGGCCGGGTCGAGCCCCATGGCCTTCCAAACGCGATTCGTGATCAGGGCATCCAACCCGGCGCCCTCATCCGCTTCATTGAAATGAGGCAATGCCTGCCCTGGGAACAGCTCCTCGCCCGTCTGGGCGTGGTTGACCGGCGGGCGCTCCACATTGTTGAGGAGACCCTCGGCCAGGTCTGAGGCGGGAGCCATATCCTTGAGTCCCTGCTGGTACTGGATCCCAATCGCGGCGCAGCCGAATTCGTCCGCCATCCGCACCGCGGCAATGTACATTTTGAGCTGCTCAAGGATTTGGTTGTCGGTCAGGTCGGTCGCTTCGTCCATCCCGGTCCGGAACTTCATCCCGCGCGCTTCGAGCCAATCGCGGGCGCGTTGCGCATCCGCCTGCGGGACGAGGCGCATCGCGGCCACCAGCGCCGACTGGCTCAGCCGTTCCTTATATACACCGGTTGGATTTAGCAACTCATCATCTATGATGGCGTTGTACATCCCCATGCAGCCCTCGTCGAAGACCCCCATGATGGCTTTTTGGTGCTGAAGCTGGCGAGTCAGCGCATTCGCCAGCTCAGCCTCCGGGGCCGGCAGCGCCGCCGGGTCGAGGTCGCGGACGTGGCTGAAGTCGTGCGTGACCTGTCCGCGCTGAATCCACTCGCGCAGGCCGTTCAGAAAGAAATCGTCGGTGAAGTCACGACTCCACAGGGTGCTGTAGCGAACCCCCATCTTTGCCAGCGACGCGTTGAGATTCAGCAATCCGACAAGTCCCGGCCATTGACCGCTCCAATTTGCAACCGTAAGGATCGGCCCGCGGTGCGCGCGCAAGCCTGCCAGCACATGATGGCTGTATTGCCAGACCGCCTCCGCCACGATTAATGGTGATTCGGGGTGGATACTCTTGAAAACGTCCATACCCATCCGCTGGCTGGAGATGAAGCCGTGCTGTTCCTTCGCATCATATGCATGACTGCGTATTAGCGTGAGGCCTTCGGCCGCGCAGGCGGCCATGACGCGTCCTTCCATGTCCGCCTGCGCGGGCCAACACGCCTGATTCGCGGACAGTCGCAGATCGCCGCTGGCGATCAGGCTTGCGGTGGCCGGTGCACGCACAGGAGGGTAATCCGTTTGAGGAATTTGATATGGTTCCATAAGGCTCCTGAGACGAACTCGGGTGGCGCTTGCCTTGGCCGCCATTGGCTGATACTACAATGAATTCCTATTGAGGAGCCGCGGAATTTCGATGCCGGACCGCAGGTCCGCTCCTCAACCCTTTTGGGGGTCTCCCCCATGTGGCGGAGACCGATATGCCCCACTCGTTGGATGCGACCGTGGACGTTTTCCCGTAAAATGGAAAATGAGCATTTGGTTTCGAAGAACGCCAACCTATTGATGCTCGTTTAGTCTATAGAACCATCCATTCGAAGACGGAGGCAGGTAATGAAGAAGAAGGCATTCATTCTCGTTCTGTTCGCAGTACTGTTGGTCGCAATTGCCGGATGCGCACCCGGATCTGTCGCACAGGTCAATACGCCTGTCCCGGACGCCGGGACGTCGGCTCCCAACGGTGAAATCAACGTCCCGGGGGTCAGCATAAATATCAACGCGCCCGGCCCGAACCCGATGGTCAATACGCCGGACGATCAGGGCCGTGTGGCTGGGATCTTGATGGGACTGTGGCATGGGATCATCTCGCCGGTGACACTGCTGCTCTCGTTCCTTGGCAAGAACACGCAAATATATGAAGTCCACAACGACGGCAGATCGTACAACCTGGGCTTCCTGCTCGGCATACTCCTCTGGTTGGCCCTGGTATTCGGCGTGGGCTCCAGACGCTAGGTCAGGCCCTGACTTCCACCAGGCCTTTATACACTTCCACAATTTGCGCGGCGATCTTCTCCCAGGCATAGTCGCGCGCATATTCGGCGGCGCGCTTGCCCATGCTCTGGCGCAACTCTGCGTCGCCCAGCAGGGCGGTTAGCTTCTCGCACAGAGCGTCCGGATCTTCGTCCGGGACGGTAAAGCCTGTCTCTCCGTCGCGCACCAGATAGGCCAGCCCACCTACCTGCGAGGCGATCACCGGCGTTCCGCACGCCATGGCTTCCAACGCGACCATCCCAAATGACTCGTACAGCGAGGGCATCACCAGGACCTTGGCAGCTGAGTAATAGTATGGAAGGGTATCCTGGTCACGCTTGCCCAGGAAGATCACCATTTGCCCAAGCGCCAACTCATCACACAGCCGCTGCAGGCGCGCCATTTCGGCCGTGATCTCCTCGGCGCTCGCGTCCGGCTCGCCGCCGATGATGGCCAGGTGGACGGGCTTGTGAATTTTTTCAAGCTTGAGACAC